>JAGGYK010000044.1 GCA_021162585.1 Deltaproteobacteria bacterium | reverse complement strand
GCATAAGGGTTGGCCAAAATATATAGGCGTTGGTGGTGAACAATCAATAAGGTTCGCTGACCTGGATGGAGATAATTTAAAAGAGGTTATTATTGCAACATCTGATGGCAGGATACTTGTCTTCAACCATGATGGCACAGAATTTACATATCAAGATAGAGCTGTAGAAATGATGGCAGGTCCCCTTGCCATGGCTGAGAGGCATGGTCTCTCAGCAAGGGGTAATAGCCTTAGGCCATCTTTTATTACCCCAGCAGTAGGGGATATAGACAGCGACGGTATAAAGGAGATCATAACAGTAGGGGAGGGCAACGTTTATTGTTTTAAGGCAACAGGTAAACCTCAAGAAGGGTTCCCTGTCAAGCTGAATAAAGGGTTTCTCCATGATATAGGTGAGGATAATCATATAGGTCCTGGTACTATGGCCTCTCCTGTAATATATGACCTGGATGGCGATGGGAAGAAGGAGATCATTGTTGCTGGTGCAGATCAGAGGGTCTATGCATGGCACCCAAATGGCTTACCTGTTGAAGGCTGGCCAGTATATGTAAGGACAGGCCAGGTTGGGGCAAGGATCATACACCCACCTTGTATAGCAGATATAAATGGCGATGGTTATCCTGAGATTATTGTTGCTACAAATGAGGTATGCTCTGATAAAGACAGAAAAGCCCCAGTAGATAAAGGGATTCTTTCCAAGGCAAGGGATGCTGCAAGTAAAGAGGTGCCAAGAGAGCTTTTGCCGCATGCCCTGGATTTTATAAATAGCCTTATAGGCAAGGATTGTCTGGTATATGCCATACATAGAGATGGCACTATGCATGATAATAATCCAGATGGACAAGGCGGCTATGAGGTGGACGATGATGCCTTTGTTAAAGGTTGGCCAGTAAAGATAAGAACACTTCTGCCTGATCTATTGCCTTTAATAGGCCCTTCATCCAAGCCGTGTGCCTATGACTATGATGGAGATGGCGCAGATGAGGTAGTGGCAAGTTTTGTATCATCCAAGACAACTATCATAGGTGGGGATGGCTCTATCTTAGAAGAAATGAATTCAGGACCATTTGGAGAAGATGCAAGAGGCATAAGGGATAAATCGTTGGCTTTAAATCTGTTTGATGGTGCTGCTATAGGTGATATCACGGGTGATGGCATACCAGAGATTGCAAAGAGTGGCCTTACATTTATGGGGGCCCTGAACTTAGTGCTTACTGGGCAGAATTTTTCTTATAATCATGTGATTCAGGTATGGGATCCTCACAGTGGGAAATATCTAAAATCTTTCCCCAGGACTACTGATGACTATTCACTGTATTCAGAACCTGCTATTGCAGATGTATCCGGCGATGGTATACCTGAGGTCATCTCTGGATCCGGGCTTTATTTGGTGCATGCCTTTGGGGCAGATGGTATGGACAAACCAGGTTTTCCAAAGCTCACTGGTGGATGGATCATGACCACATCTGCTATAGAGGATATTGATAATGATGGTTTAAATGAGATAGCTGCTGTCACAAGAGAAGGTTGGGTCTTTATCTGGGATACTTTAGGTGAAGCTAGCAACTATCCCACCTGGCCTACATACGCCCACGACAATTTTAACACATCCAATCTTTCTACAGATGCTATTCCACCAGCTGCTGTTACAGATTATAAGTGGATTGATGATAGTATTGAATTTCTATGCCCCGGGGATGATGGGTTTAATGGCAGGGCTCGTGAGATAAGGATATATACTTATGGTTGCCCTATAGATGCGAGTAACATTGCATATGCATCCTTAGTTAAAGAAGTTCTTCCACAAGAGGGGGGCACTACCATGAGGGTAGATCTGGATACGAGATATGATTATATAGCTATAATAGCCATTGATGATGCCGGTAATATCTCGCAGCTACCCCTTTCATCTGCTACTGTAACCCCTGAGGAGTCAGATGGAAGCCCGTGGATATATGGTGAAGATGATGATCATGGGTTGTGCTTTATCAACATAGCTGGTATGGATTGATGGAAACCGAGGCCTAGGGAATATTATTCGGGTGATCAAAATTAAAGGAGAAGGCCAAGGGTTTCCAGTTCAAAAAGCTATCAGCTTTTAGTTATTAGCTAAATAATGATTGAAATTATTTTGTATTCCTTTTTAAGCTGAATGCTGACCGCTGAAAGCTGATTGCTATTTTTATACAAAGGAGGGTACAGATGGATTTATTTAAGGCATTTGATACGGAGAAATGTACCTTGTGTGGGGAGTGTTTCTATCAGTGTCCTGTGATGAAATTGCCTCTGGACGTGGCAAAGGATGAAATAGTAAGGCTCATAAATGGTGATGAGACCAGAAGTGTCTTGCAGAAATGCACAAGTTGTTTTGCATGTAATTTTATATGTCCTGAAAGATGCAACCCAGCACAACTCATACTTGATAGATGGCATGAGAAATACCTTAGAGAAGGCCTACTCTTAAGGGCTGAATATTTCATCCCTCACAACAGACCGAATTTCAGGACATATGTATTAGACAGGCTACCTGATGATGAGAAGATGCTTGTTGAGTCATGGGATGACACCTCTTCATGCGAGGAGATATTCTACCCTGGGTGCAATGTGATCACTGTCCCTTATTTGACCAAGACAAAATTATTAGAAGGTCTTAATATAAGAGGATCCCTTGATATGTGTTGTGGCGAGATGTACTACCGCATGGGACTTTATGATCAGGTCAAGCAGGTGGCTAAAAAGCTGGAGAAGCATTTTAACAAGATGGGTGTTAAGAAGATGATAATCCCCTGCACTGCTGGCCGTAATATGTTTACCAATGTGCTACCCAAGTTTGGTGCGCATTTTGATTTTGAGATTCAACATATACTACCCTGGATCTTAGAGAAAATAGAATCTGGTGAGATCGAGATCAAAAACAAGTTGGATATGACAGTGACCATCCAGGAGTCCTGCTATGGAAAGATGTTTGGGGGAGAATATCTTGATATACCAAGGAAGATACTAGAGAAAATCGGGGCTAGAGTGATAGAAGAAGATCTCTGTCGAGAAAAGGCCCTGTGTTGTGGTATTGCTGGGGGATTTAGCCCCACATCAAGTTATCATCCCTTACATATTACTCTCTCTACTATAAGAAGCTTGCGATTGGCCCAGAACACAGGTGCACAGGCCATAGTGGCCTATTGTGCAGGGTGCCTTCAATTGCTCTCTGTAGGCCAGATTGCCTATCCAATTAAGAAAATGCCTGTCTACCACATCCTGGAACTTTTACAGATGGCTATAGGAGAGACTCCGGACAGGCGGAATACCCAGAGGGCTTGGCAATTTCTTGCTGGCACTGTGATAAATCAATTCCCAAAGGTGCTCTCTAATAAAAGGTTCTATGTAGAAGAGATAGACTAAAGCAAGAGAGGATGTGTTTGTGGATATTTTCAAACCATTCGATTACCAGGCCTGTGATTTATGTGGTCTTTGTCTTCATGGGTGCCCTGTCATGAAACTGCCCCTGGACGAGGCAAAGAATGAGATAGCAAGGCTGATCGGGGGTTACGAAACTAAACATGTCTTGAAAAGATGTACAAGCTGTTTTGCATGCAATTTCATCTGCCCGCATGATTGCAACCCTACAAAGCTCATAATGGATAAGTGGCATGAGAAAAATGTGAAAAATGGCTTGCCAGCAAGAGCAGAGTTTTATATTCCCACAAAGAGTCCAAATTTCAGGTCATATGTTGTTGACAGACTCCCTGAGGATGAAAAGGCCATGTTGAGGAACTGGGAGGATACGTCCCCATGTGAGGAGGTCTTCTATCCAGGATGCAACTGGGTTACTGCACCTTTTTTGGCTAAGACGAGTTTGTTGGATGGTATCAGCATTCGGGGATCCTTGGACCTTTGCTGTGGTGAGACCCTTTTTCGGACTGGTCTGTATGAGGAGGCTAGGCGCCAAGGCATGAAGGTGAAAGAGCACTATGAGGATATGGGTGTCAAGAAGATGATAATCCCCTGCACTGCTGGCCTCAACATGTTTTGCAATGTGCTGCCAAAATATTTTGGCATAACCCCAGGTTTCGAGGTTCAGCACATGCTGCCTTGGCTTTTAGAAAGGATTGAATCAGGTCAGGTCAAGCTCAAGAATAAACTCGACCTTACGGTAACCATTCAGGAATCCTGCTACTCAAAGCTTTTTGGCGATGAATATATGGACTTAGTGCGTAAGATACTTAATATGATAGGCATCAAGGTGAAAGAAGAGGATTTATGTCGCGAAAGGGCTTTGTGTTGTGGCATTGGCGGGGGCTTTAGCCATGCATCAGGCTACCACCCCATTGATATTACTCTATCCGCCATGAGGAGCTTGAGGCTTGCTGAAAAGACAAAAGCAGATGCAATAGCTGTATATTGCGTGGGTTGTATGCATATGCTTTCCTCCGCAAAGATTTCCTATCCCTTTACTAGGATGCCTATCTACCATATAGTTGAACTAATTCAGATGGCCATTGGCGAAAGCCCTTTGAGAAGGAATGTGAGCAGGGCATGGCTTACTATGATGGGCATTGCAAGAAATCAGTTGCCAAAGCTCATATCACGGCAGAGATTTTATATGGAATGAAATAGGAGGTGAATATGGGGACAAGATTCCGTTGGTTTAAAGAAGATGTATGCGATCGTTGTGGGGTTTGCCTTGAAAAGTGCCCTGTCTTAGGACTTTCTAAGGATGATGCAGTACAGGACATAAAGCGTCTTATATCCGGGGATGTGGGGCATTCCTTGGCATTTATGAGATGCACTACCTGTAATATATGTGACATCAACTGTCCAAAGGATGCAGACCCTTATGAGCTTATACTGGAGTGTTTTGATAATTGGGGAAAGAGATGGGGGCTCCCATATTTTGCCAAGATGGTCTTTCCAAATGAACCTGAGAACATCTGGTCGTGTATACGTCCTTTAATGGGGCCAGATGAGGTTTCTCTTTTGCATACATGGGAGAAGAATCTGGACATCCTTAAAGAAGAGGTTTTGCTTACAGGTTTTTATACCAACCTGGTACCTTATTTAGCACAGGCTAAAGTCCTGGATGAATTAAGGCCAGTTATAGCAGGCAGTGAAGGTCTATGGGGTTGCGGTGGTGACACCAATAAGCTTGGACTTATCGATTTAACACAGCAGGTAGTAGAATTATTAGAGAACAAGTTTTCTAAGATGGGGCTTAAGAGGGTATATTGTTTTATGGAGGCAGAGGCTGCTATGCTAAAGGAGGTATTGCCCGCTAGATTTGGAGCCAAATTTGACTTCGATGTACAACCTTTGGATTATTGGATACTGGAAAGCTTAGAAGATGGCAAGATAGAGGTAAAAGATAGGCTCAACATAAAGGTTACTGTCCATGACAATTGTATGTCCAGATACCTTGGTGGCAGGCCTCAGGAAGTTGTTCGGGAGATAGCGAGATCTGTTGGCTGCGATATGGTTGAGATGAAACATACAAGGTTGAATGCGCTCTGTTGCGGCTGGGCTGCAACTGTTTCTACGGTTTATGGTGAAAACTCTGACAATCTTCTACATACCTTATTCTATATGCTCTCTAGTCTTTACATGCGTTTGGAAGAAGCTGAGGCCACAGGTGCAGATGCCATAGTTACCAGCTGCCCTGCCTGTTACATATTCCTCAACCTTATCAGTATGCTAACAAATAGCAGGATGGCTGTATATCATCCATTAGAGATAGTGGAGATGGCTGCAGGACATTCCCCTAATTTAAGGATAAGGCAAAGATGCTGGGATATCCTCTCTGTTGCCACAAATCTTATGTTTAACTGGTTAGCTTCTAAAGAGAATAGAACACGTTTTTTCCCAAGGCATATAGATACTACTAGAATAGAGCCACTTCCTGTTCCAAGGGATAGAGATATCAGACGAATCAAGGCAATATCCTCCTTTTACAGGAGCTCTTTTGTTCAGAATCCTGTCACAAAGGCCTTGATTGGATATGTGCTAAGGCTAGGAATTGCTGTGTACAGGTATATATTGAAAAGGCAGAAGATTAAAATAACCAAGATATCGTAATTAAGAGGTTTTATGAAAATAGCAATCAGCTCTCAGCATTCAACTGTAGGGGCCTTTTGCCCTCATCGGCCCGTTCAGGGGAACGGGCCCTACTTTGTGATACGTTCATTTTCATGCTTCGTTGTGAGCGTGGATCGCTCATGCGCGTTTATATGAAAACAGGGGTCAGGGATCAGAGGCCAGGGGTCAGTTTGAGATGAGGCAAGACAAGGAAATGGGATGTTGTTTTGTTTTCATCCTTGGTTGAGTCTGCCTTGCAGGCATGGGGGGTTATATGATGGATAAAGAGGATTTAAGGGATGTCCTAAATTGGGATAGATGTAAAGAGTGTGGAGAGTGTCTCATAAACTGCAGGTATATGGATTTCTCCAAGCAAGAGGCCATAGAAGAGATAAAAAAGATAAATAGGGGAGATGTGGTATCATCAAAGGTAATTAAGAGATGTATAAGCTGTTATGCGTGTGATGCCTTTTGTCCTAATGATGCACATCCGTATGAGCGTATAGTCTATAACTGGGATTACAGGTATAAGATAAAGGGTTTACCTATACGGGCCAGCTATTTGATGCCGACCAGACGACCAAATTTCAGACAGGATCTGCCTTATTCATCAAAAGAGAAGGCCCTGCATAGAAAATGGGCATCAGAGACTCCACCTGCAAAGGTGGTGCTATATCCTGGATGTAATCTGTTGAGTATGCCCTTACTTGCTCAGGGTGAGATATTTGATAAACTACCAGTATGGGGCAGCTGGGATAAGTGTTGTGGCGAGATGTATTTCAGGATGGGGCTTCTTGATCCAGTGGCAAAAATCGCGGAAAAGCTTACAAAGTTTTATAAGGGTAAGGATATTGAGGAGATGGTGTTTGTATGTCCTGCTGGGTATAATATGTTTACAAATGTACTGCCAGAACAGTTTGGTGCAAAGTTTCCCTTTAAGACTACATTTTTTACTGACTGGTTTCTTAATGAATGGGAGAAAGGAACATTTGAAATAAAGAATAGGCTGCATGAAAGTGTAGTCATGCATGATTCCTGTCACGGGCGCATATTAGGTGATGATTTTATGAACAGACAGCGGTCTCTATTAGAAAGATTGGGTCTTACAATCCATGAAACTTCGCAGAATCGGACACACGGCTTATGCTGTGGTGTGGCTGCTGGTTGCAATAAATATAGCGTCCTCGATCTTTTGTTGAATGGCATGAAGCAGTTATGGACATTGGATAGGGCTAAGGGTGATGAGGTAGCTATATACTGTACGGGCTGTTTGTTGACCTTGAGTTGCTTAAGGCTTTTAAACCCATTTGGTAAAAGGCTAGTACATACCTTGGAATATGCCAGAAATGCACTTGGCGAGAGTGTGCCTAGAGGAAATCAGACAAAGGCATTATGGGTACTTTTAGGTATTACCAGATATGCCCTGCCCACCTATTTTAGTTCCCAAAGGTTTTATGTGAATAGTGAGCAGTGAATAGTAAATAGACTTGTTTCTAAGAGATGTCTGTTGTTTGTTCTCCGTTCTCCGTTTTATAGGCACAAGACATTAGGCTTGGGGGATAAGGCTATAGGATATTTTCATACTTTCTGTCTCTGGCGGATGTCTGATTCCCATCCGTCAAGGCGAAGCCGTTCAAGAAAATGGTCTCTCCAGTCTTTTCCGACTATTGACTAACGACTTTCGATTGTCTTTCAGACATGCGGGCTTGTATGAAAATATCCGTCTAGTGTCATATCAACGATACCCTGTCATTTCGAAGGAGTCTTCACGGCTGAGAAATCTTAGATTTCTCCCTGCGGTCGAAATGATATTTCCTGATTGACACGACACTAGGGATGGACAACTTATCAATGGGTATTGACAGCATCGGACTACTGACAACTAACAACGGACATTAACATGTCTTGAGCCTTTTATGGTATCAGGGTATGCTATGGAAGAGGACACCTGGTCCAAGAAAAAGGTCTATGGGATAGACTTTAGTGGAGCCAAGGATGCTCCTAAAAAGATCTGGATATCAGAGGGTGCAATCACTGGCCATAGGTTACGGATCGAAAATTGCTGGAAGCTGGCCGACTTGACAGCAGCAGGTACAGATCGTGACCAGGTATTTAGGTTCCTAATGGAGTTTATAAAAGGCAAGGACCACGCTGCCTTTGGGTTTGACTTTCCATTTGGGCTTCCAATGGTATTGGTTAAAGACAACAATTGGGCTACATTTATAATGCGATTTTCTCATTATTACAGGAGCCCAGAGCATTTTTATCGTGTTTGCCATGAAGTAACAAATGGCCTTGAGGTCAAAAGGCTTACAGATGGTGTTGCGAAAGCACCTCTTTGCCCTTATAATATCAGACTATATCGTCAGACCTATTTTGGCATCCAGGAAATCCTTTATCCCTTGGTTAGAGATAAGATTGCATGTGTATTGCCCATGCAGCGTCCCCTTAAGGCCAAGCCATGGATACTTGAGGTCTGTCCAGCATCTACTCTAAAGAGTGAATCCTTATACTGTAGATATAAGGGGAGCTCAGATTCAGACATGATTGCCCGAAAGATGATCCTTGAAAAGATTATAACCAAAGGCATCAAGGTAGATCTATCTGCTGAGATACGCAATATAGCCATAGGAGATACTCATGGGGATGCATTAGATAGCATTATAGCTGCAATTGCAACATGCAGGGCGCTTCATACATTGTATGAGATCAAAGACCCTTCCAAACGGGAGGTTTATATGAGGGAAGGGTTTATCTACATATAAGCCTTGTAAGCTTATCAGCGATCAGCTCAGTGCTGAGATCAATTCCTTAAGGCTTTTAAATCTGTATTTTTCAAAATCTTCCTGATCAACTCTTATGAACGACCACTTTGTTTTCATTAATATTGTGGCATCATCACACCACAATATTATCCTTTTGTCTTTATGCTCTACATCAACATCTTCCCTGCCTTTTGTTTCAACGATTATCCGTTCCCCTTTATCAGTTAACACAACAAAATCCGGATAATAATGTCTAAGGCTTCCATCTGAATCTCTGTACTCTACAAAGAATCCTATTTTGGGAACGATTTTGCTGAAAGCTTTTGCATCCTCAGCCCTGTCCAAAAACTTGGCAAAATCAACTTCTAAATCGTTCTCACAAGCCACGTAGTTAAAGATGCATCTATTGGCTGGATAAACCAATTTTGACCACACAAAGGGTCTTGTGTCTGAGAGTTTTATAGTGTCCTCTTTTTCAGGTTCTCTATCAGTGAAAGTCATGTCTTTGAACGCAGTTACAAATAAATTTATCAAGCGTTCTTGGACTTCTGGAGAGCTCAACTTGTAAAGGACCCTGGGATCCTCAAGGGCAACTTCCTCAATAAATAATTTTTCTACTACATACTTCTTTACCAAAGGATAAAAATTAGCGAAAGCGTCGCCAATTTTGAGTTGCTTCAAGATCTGGTCTGTATAATATGCTATGACACTCTTGGAGTCTTGTGGCACAGGTAAATCCCATCGTCTCTTTATAACTTCCATTCCTTTGAGCATATCCACAGCAATATACTCCATTTCTAAGACTTTGTTTTCTAAAGGAACGGAAAGAGCCCTTAAGCTGTCAATTTCTATTTTATCTAAATGAAATTCTCTTATAAGGATTCTTGGAGAGAGGATGGGTATTTCAATATCCTTGTCCAGTTTGTTTTCATCAACAAATATACTTGTTATATTCAGTGATTTACCTGTATCAAATTCGGCGAACTTTATACCCTCCTGGGTTTCCAATTCTTCAAGTATATCTATTAATCCAGGGGGGCCAATAACTTCGAGAATATTTACTGATTTATCTATATTTGCATCTTCTTCGAGGAACATCTTTCTTAAGCCCCGACCAATGACCTGCTCTGGGAGCACCTTTCTTTTTGAAGTATACGACCTCAGCCCTACAATAACATTTACATTTCTTACATCCCATCCCTCATTTAACATCAATGTACTTACTATTGCATCATAGGGATTTTTCTCAGGATCAGAATCATCAATATTCTTTGCAAACTCCCTTGCCTTAGGCAGATCCGCCTTTTTCACCTCTCCCGTGCTGTCTGTGTGTATCAATAATACTTTATCTTTAAGATCAGGAATAGCAGAATCGATATATCCAAATATTTCATCTGCTTCCTTATTCTCAGGGCATTGGAAGAAGAGCACAGGCCTCTTTGATAAAGGCTTTAGTGCCTTTCTGTATTCACGCCACCTCCTTATTCCAGCATCGATCCAGGCCCTATATCTCTCAACCGCCTTAGCAGATGCAATTTCTTCCGCCTTCTTGACAATACCTTTTAGTGGTAATTTTACGATATTCGTTTCAATCGCTTCTTTGAGCGAGAAATCCACAATAATCCAGGGGAATAAAGCACCGGTCTCAGTTTTAGGTGTAGCCGAGAAGTCCAGTTCCATATTTATGCCTTTACCGTATTGAGAGGCAAGGTTTTTATTAAGATCCAAAAGTATCTTCTTCCATGCCTTTTCAAAGCTATATATATGGTGTGCTTCGTCCTTCAAGATCATTATATTGGGGCATGAAGTTAAGACCTCCCTTATCCTGTTTTCCTGATAGATGTCCTGAACATTGTAAACTGGGGGCAGTTCGTAAATTTCATCTACATATTCCTCAACCTCTTTTTTCTTGCTCTTTCTTTCCTCTAATTGCTGGATATTGGTTAAGAATAGCGTACCCTCAGGAATCACATGGATTGGGTCTTCCTTGAGGATTACTTTCAGGTCAAACTCTTCTTGCCATTCTGGCGGGAGGAATGGCAATTTCCTGAATATCTTCCCATCTCTAAAATCTCTTGTGAGCCTGTCATATATAACATTTCTCTCACCCGCGATGAGTAAAAACCTGGAGGTATAATCGTCTTCAGCTTCCTTTTTATGATTGAAGTATGACCAGACTATTGCCAATGCCATTACAAAGGTCTTACCTGATCCTGTTGCCATCTTAAAGGCGTAAAGAGGGTATTGGTCATAAGAGGGATCATACCCTTGTATTGGCCCTGCTCCAAAATCCCTTGCCATGTCTATAAAGTTTCGCTTTTTCATTACTTCATACACATAAATCATAGTTTCAATCGCTTCTCTCTGGCAGAACCAGAACTGGAAAGGCTCATTATTCGCAATATGATCTTCTTCAAACCAGAACTGCAACAAACGGCGGGTGGTATCTGTTACGTTAGGATAATTCTTCTCTCGCCAGGCGGAAACTGCCTTGCGGAGTTCGTTTGCCAGGTATGCCTTGCTTGGGCGTCTTTGGATTGGATTTAATAGTTCAGTTGGTTGCATATGCTCTCACCTGTTTTATAACCTCATTGTAAACATAGTTAAAATCCGGGAGTTCTTTTATCTGATGGCTTAGCGAACTTTGCCAGGCATTGGCAAAATCAAGCTTTCTATCTTCCAAAGAGAATATATCTGGGGCTATGTTTTTAAATTTAAATTTTTCTTGTAAGACACTTAATATTTTAACCCTGTCTATTATATCATGGAGGTACCAAGTGTCATACATATCTCTTGGCCTTGTTCTTTCGAAAAGTGAGCGGATCTTCTCAGCCAATATTTCTTCTAAGGAATAAACTCTTATTTGGAAACGGCAGTTATCAGAATAAGGATGTATAATATCTCTTATCTCTGCAGGCAGCAAAATATCTTCTTTTTCATATCCTGTAAGATCAAGTTTTATTCGTATCGGAGTTCCGCTAGTTCGTAGGATTCGAAAATAACTGATAACCTCAAAACCATTGATATTTTCTTCAATTTGAATTCCATCGTTAAAATTAATCCCGCTTTCTTCTTTTGTCTCAGAAACCGCTCTCATAACTAAATCTTTTACCATAGCCGTGTCTGTTTTTTCAAGCAGGGTAAAGTCAAGATCATCAGAAAATCTATAATTCTCAATATAGGTCTTTCTAATTCCTGTGCCCCCTTTTAGAGCCATATTCATAGAAGAGAGATGCTTCAACAGCCAGTTTTGTGCATAATCCCTCTCTATTGTTGTATTTGGAACTCCAGACTCTCTTGCCCGCTCCCTTATCTCCCTCAATGGTATCATTCCAGTTTTCCTAGTATCTTCTCGTCCAGATTTACAATCAATCTCCATTTCGCATTTCTTGAGCCTTTTTCAGGCATACTTGGATCGAGTAAGAGGTAATTTTTTGTTTCAACCCTTGGGAGATCCATATCGATTCCTAAGAAATCACAAAGATAACCCAACCTTCTTATTACCCCGGAGTTTCCAATCTGCTGAACATACTCTGTCAGTCTTTTTCTTTTTAGGTTCTCGTTTTTTAGTGCCTTGGCGACCTCTAGCACTCCACCACAATATTGAGGCTTATCTAGGCAATCGATTATTGTTTTCTCCTTATCTGTTATATTTATCTGTGATTCTTCAATCCATTCTTTTCTAATACCAAAAAACTTTGTGTCCTTAATCCTAACAATCCTGTATCTGAGGCCTAAGGCCTCAATCTCCTGTCTTTTCTTTCTTGCTGTGGTCTGAATAAATATTGTGTTCGGGATTTGTTCGGTGAGTCCATAGAAGTGAAGGGCGCTCCAATAGGCAATACAATAAGGATCTACTAATAAAGAGCCAATGACAAATTCATTTAGCGTGTATTTCCCTTTCTCAGCACCGAGCGGAATGATCATGTATTTACCTTTTTCTATTCGCTCAATCCAGCCTTCTTTTTCTATATCGGACAGGAGATCTCGTAAACTTTTTCGCGATAACCCACTTAAAGCTAAGCCTCCTTCAAAAGTAAAAGTTTGTCCTTTCTTGGCAAAATTATTTATAACATCAATTTTTCTCATTTTAATGCACCATAGTCGTCGTTTTCACCTACCTTGGTGTATAGGCATGAGAAAACATAGTTCTCATTATCGCGAATTTCAGGAGTGTTGTCCCAGTGTCTCTTACTTTGAAATCTTTGAATTGGATTTAGCAGTTCAGTTGGTTGCATAATTTTCGCCTTTTAAAATTTGTACTTTTCATAGTTATAATCTGAGTATTCTAAACTCACCATCGCTATTCTTTCCGGATATTTCATAGTAGAGAATACATTCAAATAAATGCTCATTATTTTATCACCACCTTTAGAACCTTATTTGTGTCATTCCCAAATACATCCACCACCTTAACCATTATCTGATACTCATTTGCCTCTTTATACTTATATTTAGCCTCATAATCCACCTTTGGATCTTTCTTTACCCTGAAACTTTGCCACTGGTTGTGGAATGTATCGCCTTTATAGTTCCAGTCAATCGCCAAGTAATCTATGAGTTCTCTTGAATCTTTAACCTTGCTCGCAATCTCTGCCAGTTCTGCGGTTGGAGAAAGTTGGAAGTCTGTAATTTTCAATGTTACCTCACTACCCTCAATTTTTGTTTCAATTTCAAGGTAAGCGACTTCAGGGAATTTTATGTATTTTGCTAGTTCTTTTTCTACAACCTGGTCTGGGACTTTCAATAATTGCAAATCAAAACCTACAAGAGAGGACTTGATTTCATTTACAGATGGGATTTGAACAAGCCTTAGATCTACCCCATTTTTCTTTGCCAGCTCTTTGGCAAGTTCATTTACCTCATAACTCCATTCCCAACCTAAGATATCTGCTTTATTGAAATTATTGGCCCTGCATTCAATTACTACCTTTTCAATCTCTTCCATTGTTACAGGGGCATTCAATGGACCCACATGGACTGCCCTTTCTCCTTTTCTTCCATGTAAATATCTAAAGTCCTTTAAAGGATGAGATTGATAGAGCTTGAGCATAAAGGCAAGATATTCATCTTGTTTTTCCTGCCAATAAACGGTTTCATAGTTGCCTATATTCCAGAGTTCAAATGGTCTTGATGGCTTACCGTATTTTTTATTTGCCATCTTCAGTCTCCCCTTTTAGCACTTTCTGAATTTTCGCAACCAAGTCTGGAATTTTATTTTGAATGATATCCCATAAGATTTCATAGTCTATTCCAAAGTATCCATGAATGACTATATCTCTTAAACCTGCGATCTTCCTCCATTCAATCTGAGGATATTTTTGTCTTATCTTATCAGGGAGATTTTTAGTTGCTTCGCCAATTATCTCAAGATTTCTGACGACTGCATCTATTAGCATCTGGTTTTTTATAAATTCCTCAAATGATTTACCCCTGGTATAATCCAATATTCTATTGGCACAATCCCTGATGTCAGTAATAAAGAGTTTATAATCTCTTTTAGGCATAAGTCACCTCTGATAAAATATTTTGCTTTATTTCATCCCTTATTGTTGTTTTGATCACCAAATCAACCTTTGAGTTTAATATCTCTTCAAGGAAAAATTTGAGCTCCATATAGTTATCAAATGTTTTATAGCCATTTTCAAATTCAACAAGGATATCTATATCGCTCCCCTGTCTCTGCTCGCCTCTAACATAAGACCCGAAAACGCCTATCTCCTTAACCTTAAATTTTTCTCTTACATCAATGTGATGAAGCCTTAAAATTTTAACTATCTTACCGATAGATTTTGCTTTCTTATCTCTCATTTTTGCCTCCTTCATTGAGTAATTCCTTTGAGTTATGGATATCTAATAGTCTTTTTCTTGTAACCTGAATGGCAAATTTGGATAAATCAGAGCCTATCCAGCGCCTTCCTAATTTTTCAGCCGAAGCCAAGGTTGTGCCTGAGCCACAGAAGAAGTCAGCAATGATGTCGCCTTCATTGGAGGAGGCGAGGATGATACGTTTGAGGAGGGCTTCAGGTTTTTGGGTGTCAAAGTTTAAGATTTCGTTTCTAACTCTATCGACAGTGTAAATATCATCCCACCAATCTTCAACTGGTTTTCCCCGCTCTTCTAATTCTTTAGCTTTACTTTCTTTTATTGTCCCCTTGTAAGCTAATATCTCGCCTGTTTTCGAAACGTGAATCCCTGATTTGTATTGGGCAAATATTTGATTGAAAATAAAATTGTCTGTCTTTGTGTAACGAAAAATTATATCATGTTTTCTTGCAAAGTCTGTAGATATATGACCCGGCCCCGTATAACACCACACAATTTCATTACGGCAATTCTCATACCCAAAGATTTCATCCATCATCACCTTGACATAATGCCCCACATGCCAGTCAAGATGTACATAAATAGAGCCGTTTTCAGCCAGAAGCTCTCTCATCAGAATCAACCGTTCATGCATATACCTGAGATAAGAGGCGATACCGCCGCTCCAGGTATCTTTATAAGCCCGCTCTTCAATAATGGAGGGCTCTTTTTCTATTTGCTCATCTCCAAGTTTTGTTCTCACTGTAAAATCCGAACCTGTGAAAAAAGGCGGATCAATGTAGATAAGGTT
The DNA here is from genome assembly GCA_021162585.1 of Deltaproteobacteria bacterium. Classification (GTDB taxonomy): domain Bacteria; phylum Desulfobacterota; class Desulfomonilia; order UBA1062; family UBA1062; genus JAGGYK01. The sequence goes on along the minus strand of JAGGYK010000044.1, from coordinate 3,477 downwards.
AATCTTCCCTGCGAGGCCCTGTTTTATTAAAGAAGACATCACGAGTTTGTTATCGCCCCAGATAAGGAGGTTCTTCCAGTCTTTGGGGTAATTTTCTGGATACCTTTCAAAAAGTCCTTTTTGTAAGTCTTTGGCTCTTGGTTCATTTACAGTCTCTACAACCTGGAAAGGCAGGTTTGGCTTCTCAATAGGTCTCTTCTGGCCCTTTTCATATTTGTCATATTTCTCTGTCCAGATAAGCTCTACATATTTTTTGTTATCTGCCATGTTTATCTCCTATAGCTTAAAGCCGTCATTTCATAGATTAATTTTTATCCGCCTTTGCAGGCCTTGCTTTGAATCTGTCACCAACCTTGTCTATCCTTGCAAAAGGTGTATATGGGTCATGCTCGAAGATGACGATCCAGTCTTCCTCTAATGCCATCTCCAGCATCCTTTTTTTGACCTCAAGGATCTCTAAAGGAAAGAGGTCATAGGCCATTATGCATGGGAGATGGACATGGGAAGATGTGGGTATAAGATCGCCTGCATAGAATATTTCTCTGTCTATCAGCACGCTTACATGTCCTTTTGTATGGCCCGGGGTAGAAAGAATCTCTATGTCAGGTGCAATCTTATAAGGTGGCTCTATACATTCCAGATTTGGTTTTATGGCATCAAGATCATTCTTTCGATAGCTTCCCTTTGTTAAAGGATTATTATTGTTTATGGCATCTGCCCACTCTTTTTTTGATACCAAAACTTTTTCTCTTACGTCCATATCAGATATCCCGCCACAATGGTCAAAATGAAGGTGTGTTAATATAAGATAATCTGTAGACCCACAAAATGGGACATTTTCTTCTATTCCAAGGACTACCTTTTCCTTTTCATCATAAAATGAGCCAAGTCCGGCATCTACCTGGTAGGTCTTTTCTCTCACCTGTATTTTTAAGATGTTTGTGGCCATGATGATCCTGTTCTTTTCATCTGCAGGAAACCAATTCTCCCACATCACCTTTGGAATCCTTCCAAACATGGATCCGCCATCGAGCAGGAAATTGCCTGTATTGACTATTTCCACATATGTGCCAGCCCTGGTCTTGAATACTTGCGTCATAGAGTGAATGTATCACGTGATATTTTGCATGTAAAGATGAACCAATTTTATACTGACCTAGGATAAAGAAGGCCTTGATACTCATGCTCTACACTTGTATATTTTGGATATGAGTATACAAAACATAATGGCAGAGGTAAGTATACATCCTTTACGTATTGATTCATTATCTGGGCTCATCAAGGCATTTATAGATGTGCTGAGATCTGAGCCAGGTCTGGATATCAATGTGGGGAACATGAGCACACAGGTAGTAGGAGAATCAAATATGGTATTCTTAATGCTTGAAAAGGCTTTTTCCTCTGTGGCCAAAGAAAATGAATGCGTGATGACAGTAAAAGTGTCCAATGCTTGTCCCTATAGTCCGCCAGATCAGGAGTAGAATCTGAGACGGTCATGAAATGAGCCTTTGACCTTTACTCTCAATCAGTATAAGGAGAAAAAATTTACCCAATAGGTGAAGATTTTTTCAACTCCTTTTTCTTTTAGTGGTTGTCTGAATATAAAAATATATATAATTTGGTTAGTTATAAGTTTAATTTTTAAAGGCGAGTAAAGATATGACAGGGTAACTACCTCATATTATGCGTCAAGGTCATCTTTGTGCTCATGTGGATAATAACCGCCCTTATGGATATGCATATGGGTATGAGGTATAGCCTCTTCTTCAAGATATATCCTGCCTTCTTTCATCCCACAGATCTTATTGGTAGTCTTTAAGAGAAAATCCATGTCGTGTGATGCGATGATGCAGGAAAGACCCAGGTCGTTTAATACATCTATGATCCTGTCTGTTGTTTGATCGTCCAGACCCGATTCCGGCTCATCCAGTATAAGGATCTCTGGTTTCATGGCCAGGACTGTGGCAAGCGCTGCCAATCTCTTCTCTCCACCTGAAAGTCTATATGTAACCCTACCTTCAAGCCCGGCAATCCCCAATTTATCCAGAGTTTCACGGGCAACCAAAATGGCTTTCTCAGGAGACTTCCCCAGGTTTAAGGGACCAAATGCCACATCCTCAATAACCGTTGGGCTAAACAGTTGATCATCTGAATCCTGGAACAACAAGCCTATTTTTTCTCTGACATACCTGAAGGCCTTTTCTTCGCAAACAGTCTTACCAAAGACCTTTATCCGGCCAGATGCAGGTTTTAATAGGCCCATGATGATATAAAATAGTGTAGTCTTTCCACTACCATTTGGGCCTATCAGGCCAACCCTCTCTCCACGGGTGAGGCTGAAATTTAGGTTATCCAAGACAGGCCCACCACCAGGATAGGCAAAAGAGATATCTTCGAGTTTTATGAGTGTATTGTTATCAGACAATTGCAAACCACCAGGGCTGTTAAGATTATCAGGGCCATAATTATAGAGACAATGTCATAGCCTTTGAGGTAAAGGTTGTTTAAGTAATAAAGTTTACCTTTGAAACCTCTGCATAACATAGCAGATCTAATCCTTTGTGCCCTGTCATAGCTGTTAACAAGGAGCATACCCACAAGATATGCATAGCTTTTGTATGTATGTATATTTGTGCCAGGCCTGAAGCAGCGTATCTTCATTGCATTTTTTAGCCTATTGTATTCCATATAGATTACATGAGTATAGCGATATGTAAGAAATAATAAATACACCAATTTATCTGGGACATACAAGTGGTTCAGGGCTTGTCCTATTGATACCATAGATGTAGTACCCAGTAGTGTGATCAGGGCAAGTATAATAGCATTAGACCTCAGTGTAATAAGACCTGCATAAAGGATACCCTCTTTTGTTGCATGAAGAGGCCCGAAAGAGAGGATGGTCTTTCCTGGCACGGTAAATGGCAGAAAAAACCATAATAATATGATCAGGAAATTGGCTATGAGCATACGGTAAGTGACCTTTTTTATTGGGAGCCTGGCAACCAATACTAAACTCAAGGCTATGAATAACCCTAGAATTATCGGAATAGCCCTGTCCAATATCGCTACAATCACAGAGAAAGACAGAATTATTACGATCTTAACCCTTGGATCAAGGCTGTAAATGATGCTCTTTTTTGTTGTAAGTTCTTCCTCGATCATTAATCCTTCTTTGTGTACTTGGCATGAAAGTACATGATAATACCCATCAACCCAAAGATATATCCAATACCACCTAAGACTTCTGTAAATGAGGGTCCCTTTCTTTGGGATTCCAGGATAAAATTGATAACAGGCTCCAGTCTTTTTTCAAGGGCCTTATCTACAATAGTCCTGATATCCTCAGGGGTTATACTACTTACAACTTCAGCCGCATCTTTTTTATCAGTTACAGCAATATCTTTTTTAGCAAGGGAAGTCTCTTTATGGATTTCTTTTCCTTGGATAGTAAATACAGCCCTATGACCCATAGAT
>JAGGYK010000195.1 GCA_021162585.1 Deltaproteobacteria bacterium | reverse complement strand
TGTTGCGATTCTATACTATAGGAGGGAGAAGATAGAAAGTGCCTGAGATTGATTATGCGTCTCCAAATCCTGAATTCGATAAAAGGTTTGCCTATGTAGCTTTCGGTCTGTTGATTCTGGTAATCTTATTTTCTACCTATCTACATTATTATTAGCCTCAGGTACTAAAGGTCCCTAGCAATGTTGACATTTCCACATGGGAGAATCCAACATTTGAACACACCTGGATTTATGGTCGGATGACCCAGGGGGAAAAGGAAAAGCTCTTGGCAGAAGGTATCCCCGGGACCGATATCTTCAGTTTGCTGCTTTACGAAATTTTATCATTCATTGGTGCTTGGTTATGTTTTTTCCATGCCCGCAAGCATTATAGTTTGACAATGGCATCCTGGTTTTTGATAGGTTCGTTTATCTTTACTGGTCTACAGGAAACCTTTATGATTCTGACTGGACGTTTCTGGATGGGAGGGGGAGCTGTGGACCCAGATGTCTGGGGTTCCTACTGGTTCCCAACAGGTCTGTTCTGGTTCTTTGAGACCCCTGTGTGGGTTTGCCTCTGCTGGTTTTTGATTGCTTACAGTTGTGTGTGGGTCTCTGGCAAGGTTTTTCCAAAGATGAACCTATGGCCTCGGGCTTTGATAGGTGGCCTAATCGCTATGGGGATCGATTTGTGGGAAGACCCTGTGAACACTTCGCCAGAGATCATGAAGTGGGTGTGGGCAAAAGGAGATGGCATTGGCATTCTGGGTATTCCCCACGGCAATTTTTTGGGCTGGTTCTTTTTGATCTTCTGGTTCGCTATCTTATGGGAAAAGTATCTGCCCCTCTTTACAAAAAAATGGGGACTAAAGAAAGGTTCGCTTGCTTTCGTTTTGCTCATTTTGGTCTCGAATATTGCCATACTTGCTATCTTGGTAGGTGAGGGCTCAATCGTCAATGCAATCTTACCGCAAGGCCTCCTTATACCACCGCAAAGTTGGGGTTGGTAGCGAGATGGAAAAGAAAGGGAATGTAAATGAAGGAAGACTTGCCAGACGCCGTTAGTTCGATGCCGGTTAAGGAATTTGACAGGAAATTTGGTTTTGTTGCTTATGGGTTGCTTATCCTGATAATCATATTTTCAACCTATCTGCATCATTTTCAGCCCCAGATTCTCTCAGTCCCCAGCATGATAGATGTATCCACCTGGCATAACCCGACGCTTGAACAGACCAATATCTATGATCGGATGACCGAAGCTGAAAGGCAGAAGATCATGACCGAGGGAATCCCCGGAAGGGGTATTCTTCGCGTGGTATTCGACACCCAGGGCGATTGGATGGCATTCTTGTTGGCCGCACTGTGTTTTCTCCACGCGCGCAGGCATTATGGTTTCTGGATGGCATCCTGTTTCTTGATTGGTTCTTTTGTATTTACTGGCCTTCAGGAATCCATTGCAATTTTATTGGGCCGCTTTACTGCTGGGGCGGCATACGTCGACGCAGCGAAACAGGTGACGTATGGCACCTACTTTTTCTGTAAGGGCTCTTTATGGTTTATTGAGACACCGGTGGCAGTTTGCCTTTCGTGGTTTTATATTGCCTACTCCTGTGTTTGGACCGCTGGTAAGGTCTTTGCCAAAATGGGTATCCTGGGTAGAGCCACCATTGGTGGCCTCACTGCCATGGGAATTGATCTATGGCTTGACCCGGTTGCAACATCACCGGAATTTATGCAGTGGGTCTGGGCAAAGGGGGACCTGATCCGGATACTGGGCATTAACCACTCTAATTTTGTGGGCTGGTTCCTTTTGATTTTCTGGTTCGCTATTTTATGGGAATGGTTGCCCGCTCTTGTGAGAAAGTGGGGGCATTTCAAGGCATCGATTATATTTTTTAGTATCGTTTTGGCATCAGATATCGCGATGCTGATCGTTTTAGTACTCTACAACACCTACGTGGTTCGAGGGCTACTTGCCTTACTGGGCCTGAAACAAGGGATTCAGATCCCGATAGGATGGTAACAAATTCAAAAGGATGGAAGGGTAAAAAAAAATGAGAGACACATCGTATAGTGTTCCAGTTGCACAACCGAATCCTGAGTTTGACAGAAAATTTGCCTTTGTTGCCTATGGCCTGCTAATTATTGCCATCATCTTTTTCACCTATCTACATTATTATCAGCCCCAGGTACTCCATGTCCCTAGCAATGTTGACATTTCCACTTGGGAAAACCCAACCTTTGAGCAAACCTGCATTTATGACCGGATGACAGAGGCGGAAAAGGAGAAAATAAGAAGCAAAGGCATCCCTGGTACTGATATCTCCAGCTTACTGCTTTACGGAATCTTATCAATCATGGGCGTTATATTGTGCTTTTTGCACGCGCGCAGGCATTATGGCTTATGGATGGCCTCTTGTTTCCTGATCGGCTCATTTATCTTTACCGGCCTGCAGGAATCCCTGATAATCCTGTCTGGGCGCTTTGTCTGGGGAGGAGGAGCTGTTGATCCATACGTCTTTGGCACCTACTGGTTCCCAACAAGTGGCCTATGGTTCATTGAAACCCCTGTATGGGTTTGCCTCTGCTGGTTTTTGATTGCTTACAGCTGTGTGTGGACCTCCGGCAAGGTCTTTCCAAAGATGAGACTCTGGCCTAGGGCCTTAATAGGTGGCCTGATCGCCATGGGGATAGATTTGTGGATGGATCCAGTACTCACCTCGCCAGAGATCATGAAGTGGGTGTGGGCCAAAGGACCTTCAATCCTCATTTTTGGTATTCCCTACAGTAATTTTTTGGGCTGGTTCTTTTTGATCTTTGTTTTTGCGATTTTATGGGAATGGTTACCCCGCTTGGAAAAGAGATGGGGGCGAGCAAAGGCTTCGATCAATTTCCTTCTAATCGTTTTGATCGCGGATATTGCAGTACTTGCTGCCTTATTAATTTCCGGCACCATTATCAATGCGCTCTTCAGGGCACAAGGTCTTATAATCCCGCCAGGTTGGTAGTAAAACAAAAAAAAGGAGGATGCAAATGAAAGAAAATTCGCCCGCTACTGTATTTATGTCGTCGGATAAGGAGTTTGACAAGAAGTTTGCCTTTGTTGCCTATGGCCTGTTGATTTTGATAATCTTATTTTCTACCTATCTACATTATTATCAGCCTCAGGTACTAAATGTACCCAGCAATGTTGACGTTTCCACTTGGAAGAATCCTTCCTTTGAGCACACCTGCATCTATGGCCGGATGACAGAGGCAGAAAAGGCAAAGATTCGCTCTGAGGGTATCCCTGGAAACACTATCCCTGAGATATTGTTCATGGAGATATTCGCACTCTTTGTTGCCTGGTTGTGTTTTAGTCATGCCCGCAAGCATTATGGTATCTGGATGGCCTCGTGTTTCCTGATTGGCTCATTTGTCTTTACCGGCCTCCAGGAATCCGCATGGATTCTGTTCGGCCGCTTTACTGGAAGATCTGCAATGCAAGGACTTGGTGAAGCAGTTTACGGCACCTACTGGTTCACCAAGGGAGGGCTCTGGTTTATTGAGACCCCTGTGTCAGTGTGCCTTGGTTGGTTTTATCTTGCATACTCCTGTGTTTGGATTGCTGGTAAGGCCTTTACAAAAAAGAGTCTTTTGTGGCGGGCTGCAGTAGGTGGCCTGATTGCCATGGGACTAGATTTATGGACGGACCCGGTAGTGACTTCACCAGAGCTCATGAGCTGGGTTTGGGCTACTGGGGATTTTATCCGAGTGTTGGGTATCCCTCAAACCAATTTCGTAGGCTGGTTTCTTCTGATCTTCTGTTTCGCCTTTTTATGGGAATGGCTACCTGGCTGGGAAGAAAAATGGGGGCGAGCAAAGGCTACGAACAATTTCTTTTTGATACTTGTCGGTATGGATATTGTGGTTTTAGTCTTCCAGGTACCCTGGTGCTTCATCCTTAGAAGCATACTGGTCCTCGCAGGTGTAGATCATGGACTGCTGATACCTCAAGGATGGTAACAAAATGAAAAAAATATTATCAAATAACGTGAAAGGAGTTTACGATGTTGAGTAAAATCTGGAAAAATCGGCTTGAGTTTTATCCCTTTTTATGCATGTACCTTTTCTGGTTTCTGGGCTCTTTCGTGAGTTCATTGAGGGTGGAAAACCGGCCCGGGATCGTTGCCTTGGGTTTGATAACCATTCCCTCCCTTACGCTTATTACTATCGCTGCCGTCAAGACATATAAGGAACTGCTGTTGACTGGTGATACGAATGAATAACCTGTCTCCTAGTGTCACTTATGACAAGAGGTTTGGATATATTGCTTATGGCTTGCTTCTCCTGGTAATCATATTTTCAACCTATCTGCATTATTTCCAGCCCGAGATTCTCAGAGTTCCCAGCAACACGGATGTATCCACCTGGCATAATCCTACATTTGAACAGACCTTGATCTATGATCGGATGAGCGAAGCTGAAAGGCAGAAGATCAGGACAGAAGGGGTTACCGATGGGAATAACCTCTCCCTCGTACTTTTCAATGATGTGGTCATGCTCCTGCTGGGCTTGATTTGTTATTTCCATGCGCGCAGGCATTTCGGTTTCTGGTTAGCTTCTTGCTTTTTGATCGGTTCTTTTGTATTTACCGGCCTGCAGGAATCCCTGTGGATCCTGGGAGGCCGGTATCTTGGAGGTTCCTTCACCAACCCGATGGGTGAAGTTATTTACGGGTCCTACTGGTTTACCAGGGGAGGGCTATGGTTTATTGAGACCCCTGTCGTTGCTTGCATTGGATGGTTTTTCATTGCTTATACATGCGTTTTGACTGCCGGTAAGATCTTTCCAAAGATGAGCCTTTTAGGCAGGGCGACTGCAGGTGGCCTGATCGCCATGGGGATTGATTTATGGATGGACCCGGCAGTAACTTCGCCAGAGATCATGAACTGGGTGTGGGGCAAGGGAGACTTTCTTCTCTTCTTCGGCATCCCCATTTACAATTTTATGGGCTGGTTTTTTTTGATCTTCTGTTTCGCCATACTCTGGGAAAAACTACCGCAAATGGAGAAAAGATGGGGTCGAGCCAAGGCAACGAACCGTTTCTTCTTGATATGCTTTGGTGCTGATTTTTGTGTTATGGCATTCATACTTGTGTCATGGTTTGTGATTGTTGGAAATCTACTCTCCTTGATGGGCGTTAATCATGGACTGCTGATACCTCAAGGATGGTGATAAAATGGAAAAATGTATTACCAAATGTAACCCTTCAGTGAAGCACAAGATTGCAAGGCACAAAGTTACAAAGGCACATAGGCACAAAGTTACAGCCAGAGAATTAATAAGATTCTATAAGTTGCCCGTGAGTACAGGGTTGATACTAAAGAGTTTTCTTAATATGCTGTACTATTCATGCCTTTACTTTTCGCTCTACCTCAGCGGATGGTTCAGTACCTTTGCAACTGAACGGTTACTATCAAATAACGTGAAAGGAGTTTAAGATGTTAAGTGAAATCTGGAAAAATCGGCTTGAGTTTTATCCTTTTCTGTCCATGTATCTTTTCTGGTTTCTGGGCTCTTTCGTAAATTCATTGAAGGTGCAAAACCGGCCAGGGATCGTGGCCTTAGGGTTAATAACCATTCCCTCCCTTACGCTTATCACTATCGCTGCCATCAAGACATATAAGGAACTGCTATTGTCTGGTGATACGAATGAATAACCTGTCTCCTAGTGTCACTTATAATAAAAGGTTTGGATATATTGCGTTTGGGTTGCTTCTCCTGGTAATCCTATTCTCAACCTATCTGCATCATTTTCAGCCCGAGGTTCTCAGGGTTCCCAGCAACACGGACGTATCTACCTGGCATAACCCGGCGTTTGAGCAAACCTTGATCTATAATCGGATGAGCGAAGCTGAAAAGCAGAAGATCAGGACAGAAGGGGTCATCGATGGAAATAATCTCTCCGTCGTACTTTTCAATGATGTGGTCATGATCCTGCTGGGCTTGATTTGTTATCTCCATGCCCGCAGGCATTTCGGTTTCTGGATGGCTTCTTGCTTTTTGATCGGTTCTTTTGTATTTACCGGCCTGGAGGAATCCTTGTGGATACTGGTAGGCCGGTTTTTGGGAGGTTCCATAACCAATCCAATAGGTGAGGTTGCTTTCGGGTCCTATTGGTTCACCAAGGGAGGGCTCTGGTTTATCGAGACCCCGGTCGTTGCTTGCATTGGGTGGTTTTTCATTGCTTATACCTGCGTTTTGACTGCCGGCAAGGTCTTCCCGAAAATGAACCTTCTGGGCAGGGCGACCGCAGGTGGCCTAATCGCCATGGGAATTGATTTGTGGATGGACCCGATAGCAACTTCGCCAGAGATCATGAGCTGGGTGTGGGGCAAAGGAGACTTTCTTCTTATCTTCGGCATCCCCCTTTACAATTTTATGGGCTGGTTTCTGCTGATCTTTTTGTTTGCCATATTATGGGAAAAATTACCGCAAATGGAGAAAACATGGGGGCGTGCAAAGGCAACGAGCAGGTTCCTCTTGATATGCGTTGGCGGTGCTTTTTGTGTTATGACATTCCTTTTTTTATGGTTAATGATTGTTGGAAATCTACTCTCCTTGATGGGTATTAAACAAGCAATTCAGATACCGCTGGGTTGGTAACAGCAATATAGACTCGGGTAAGTTATGATTTTATAGATCATTAAAGGCTATAACAAAAAATTTGACTATGCATGGAAGGCAAGATGAGTAATGAATAGATCAAAAGGGATAATAACCATGCATGGGAAGGAGGAATTATGAATAACAATAACATAGGTAGAGGGGCCTTTATTCTTATGATAATTTTGACAGTCATAGGGGTTGTTGCTCTTTCGATCAATGCTTTCCTGCCAATCGATCTGGTGCCTATAATGATGTCTCCTAAATGGTTGTTGATGACCTTTATAGTGCTCACGACCTTTGTTATCTGGAACTCTGTCCTTACTAAGGGGTGGGGGCGTAGCTTGCTGGCGCTTGCCCTGGCATATATCATAGCCTTCACTGCCGAGGCCCTGGGGGTCAACTTCGGGCTTGTCTTTGGGCGGTACTATTATACAGATGCCTTAGGTATTAAATTTATTGGTGTTGCCCTTATGGTGGCTTTGGCCTGGGAGCCCATCCTTTATGCATCTTTTGGTATCACTGATATCTTGATCCCCTCACCAGTAAAGAGGTCTGACTCACTCTTAAGACGTTTACCATACTATCTGGGCGCGGCGTTCGTGGGTGCGCTTGCTACCACAGCCTGGGACATGATGATCGATCCTGTTGCCGTTAATCGGGGCTGGTGGGTATGGCTGGATGGCGGCCCTTATATGCCCTATGTGGAGCATGGGGTGCCTATCAGTAACTACATGGGCTGGCTGGGTACGGCCTTTGTTTGCCACCTCATGTACCGACTGATTATGGGTACAGGGCCCCGGCCTCATCGCTCCCTGAACCTTTCTGTTTACGGGCCCCTAATGTTATATTTCTACTTGTTCATCACGGCTGAAGGCATGGCGCTCACCATCCTGAAGCGGCCAGAGGTTGGGTTGATAGGCCTGATGGGCATGGGCTTCTTTGTTGCTGTCGCCCTGATGAGGGTGAGACCCTTGCAACAAGGAGTAGAAACCACTCTTGGCGAAGGTCAGTTAGAGGCCGATGCTAAGAAGCAATGATAGAACAATGGGATAAGATGTATGATTCCTTATAGCTAATTATTACGTTTATAAGGTCTCTCTTTTCCCCAAGGACAAAAAAGCTTAAAAAACATGACCAATACAAAAGAGAGGTCTATCTTGTCTAAAGTGTTCAGGACATTATAGCAAAGAGAATCTAACGATTGACAAATCAGTCGTTTTATTATTAGTATCATCATCATCATATAATGGCATGTAATTTATTTCTTTAAAGAAACGGCTTTATTGTTCACATATAAATTGAGAGGAGGTAGAAAATGAAGAAAGGAAAGTCTACGACAGGGAATTCTGTAGGTTATTTCCCCTATCCAGGGGAGTGGTTGGATACCGAGTCCGAGGAGATTGCCAAGAGTATTGCGAAGTGGGCAGACTCAGAGGTAATCGGAAAGCGTCTTGAGTTCAGGGAAGATTTCACACATCAGATGCGCTCCCTCAAGATACTGGCCGCAGATATAGGGCTTCACAGGCTTATATGGCCTGAAGAAATGGGGGGGGTAGGGTTTAGCGTCCCTGAAGCATCATCTACCCTGGCAAGGGCATATGAGGAGATTGGCAGGGCTGATCCAGGGATTGGGTATATATCCGCTATGAACATGGCTTTAGGAGCCACGCTCATAGCGGACAAAAAGGTTGATAAGGATACTAAGAAGGAGATTGGCTCTATTTTTTGCAGTATGGATGATGTAAAGCTGTTTTCCCTGATACTTCCTGGTTTGGGCAATGTTGATACAGACCCCCGCAAGACCGTCTCAGGTAGAGAAGTCCAGGCTGATATGAAAAAGGATGGAGATGTCTGGGTATTGAATGCAAAGCATGCCAGGCCTCTCAATTCAGGTCACAATGCGTACATGTATGCAGTAATCGCAGAGGCACCTAAAGGATTTGCCCTCGCCCTTGTGCCAGGGAAAGAACCTGGTGTGAAGACAGGAGAGCTATTAAAGACTACTGGTCTTTTAGCAAGCCGCAGCGCGGATGTTGACTTTAAGGAGGTCAAGGTTTCTGCCAGTCATGTTATCTCTATTGATGAGATAGCTTATAAGAGGCTTATTACATGGATAGATCTCTTTTCGGGTGCTATAGCCGTAGGCTCAACAATGGATGTGTACAGGCTTGTTAAGGATTGGGCAGATAACAGGGTGATAAAGACAGGGGGGCTGCTCAAGGAAAACCCCATGGATGCAGCAGTGCTTGCTCAGGTGGCAATGGATATCATAGATTCCAGGCTTCTTGTACACTGCCTGGCCAGGGCTATTGCAAAACCAGAGGCGTTTGGAATCAAGGCAGAAGCTCTCTTTATCCTTGCAGAGACTGTTTCAATAAAGGT
>JAGGYK010000156.1 GCA_021162585.1 Deltaproteobacteria bacterium | reverse complement strand
ATTAGGCTTAGGGGGATAAGGCTATATATTTTCATGCTTGGTTATGTTGCCTTGCAGACATGAGGGTTTATATGATATAAAACAAGATATTAAGAATATCATAATTGAGGAGGGAACAGATAGAAATGAAAAGGAATGTGTATATCTTCAATCCGGGACCAGCAGTCCTGCCAGAAACCGTACTTGAAAGTACCAGTAAGGCTGTATTGAATTTTGCAGGAACTAACATATCCATAATGGAGATAAGCCATAGATCAAAGGAATTCGATGGTCTTACAAATGATACGGCTGAACGCTTGAGACGAATCATGGATATACCTGACAGCTATAAGATCTTGTTCTTACAGGGTGGTGCCAGCCTGCAGTTTGCCATGGTGCCGATTAACCTCTTAGGACCAGATAAAGTCGCAGATTACATAGATACCGGACGCTGGTCTACAAATGCAATAAAGGAGGCGAAAAAGATCGGAAAGGTAAACATTGCAGCATCCTCAAAGGATCAAAACTATACAAGGATACCTTCTCCATCAGAGATTAAATTGAGCGTAGATGCCGCATATTGTCATATTACCTCAAATAACACCATCTATGGAACCCAGTGGCAGACATTTCCTGATTCAGGAGAAAGCCCTCTTGTTGCAGATATGTCTTCTGATATACTATCCAGGAAGATTAAGGTTTCAGACTTTGGCATTATCTATGCTGGTGCACAGAAGAATATGGGGCCATCTGGGGTAACTGTAGTGATTATAAGGCAAGACCTTGCAAATAAGGCCCCGGAAGATACGCCAACTATGCTCAATTATTCAACCCATGTAGAAAAAAATTCCATGTTTAATACCCCGCCGGTTCTCGCAATATTCGCTGTTCATGAGGTATTAAAATGGATAGAAGATGCAGGCGGCATCGAGAAGATAGAAGAGACCAACAATAAAAAGGCTGCTGCCATCTATGAAATACTGGATTCGTCTGATTTTTACAGTGGGACTGCTGAGCCCGCATCAAGATCAAAGATGAATATACCCTTCAGGCTCCCATCAGAAAAACTTGAGCAGGAATTCTTATCGAATGCAACCAATCAAGGGTTTGTCGGGCTAAAAGGCCACAGATCTGTCGGAGGGATACGGGCGTCTATGTACAATGCGCTGCCTCTGGAGGGCGCCGAGCGTCTGGCAGAGTTTATGCTCGATTTTGAAAAAAAGCATAAATGATCTTTTGACGTAACTACTTCGGTTGTCAGGTTCAAGGTTCACAGTTCACGGTTGGGCGTATCCAGGGCGACATAGCGCTTACTCTGGACTTCCGTGCAAAACCTATCTGGCGCATCGCAAGAACCGGATGAACTCCGCATTCATCTCGGAATCGAACCTCTCTTTCAGCAGCTTAACCCTGAACCGTGAACTGTGAACCTTGAACCTGAATGGTTACCTTTTGACTAACTGTCATGCCCTGTGCTGAAACATGATAGTTAGTCAGATTATGTGACGTTCCTAAATAGTGATCACAAGTATATATTTTCTCTTGGCAAATCTTTCTGATCCCAATGTTCTCGAGGAGTGCCCCTGCGGTCAGCTCCCCCAATATGATAGGCTGCCTAAGTTGCTTTGCAATCCAGCCCCCAGCCACTCCTGATACCAAAAGAACAAAAAGAACTATAAAAACATCCCCAATTTCCATTGCAACCTCCAAAATTATAAAATCAGGAGATCAAAAGATGATGCATTCGTAAAAAGTCAAACTCGGTGAATCGGTCATTCCTGCCTGCTGCAGGCAGGTCGCCAAAGGGAAAAATCTTGTGTATTCAGCATGTTGCATTGAAAAGATTTCTCGTTCCTGCCTGCCGGCAGGCAGGTCACTCGAAATGACAAGTTAAAAAGACTTTTTACGAAAGTGTCAAAGATATAAGTGCATCTATAATACAAAATTATATCAAACCTTGCGGGACTTAAAGATCCTCGATAAAAACCCACCGCGGTCTAAGACCTTTTCTTGTTTAGCCCTCTCCTCTTCATAACCCATAGCTGAAAAGAATATAACCCTATCAAAAAATAAGATTACACGGTTATTTAACTCCAGCGCTCGCTGACATTCATATGAAGAATCTATTATTTGATTTTCCACTATATACAGCCACAAGTGTTTCTTTATAAGCATAAAAGCCATCATAACTTCATGACAGGGGATGCCTTCTCTGTATCTCTGCCTGCCAAGCTCAGTATAGTGTTTCCTAATATTCGTCTTAGCCTTATCCCTGCTAAGCCACAAATCTAACCTGCTGTATACATCATGAACACGCTCATATACACGGTCCTCTGGCAGGTTCCGATAATGCTTTGTCTCTTCCCTAGTAAGAAGATCCTTCATTAAACGCCTAGTCAATTCATCTGCATGTTGCTCTATCAAGTTAATTAATTTTTGAGAAATCATAACCCCTCCCTAGGGTATTTTATGTGTATCATAAATACATTAAACATATAAACACGCATGAGCGCTTCGCGCTCACAACGAAGGATGAAAACACCCTTCCTCGGGATGGGTTCCTCTCTCGCTTGCCTGCATCGCTCTTTGATACATCCTTTAGGCTCGCTTACGGGCGATCCCTATTCGCGCTTCAGGCTCAGGAGGGAGCGATACCCCTTTAAGCAACGCTAGGGATGTATTAGCAAAAAACGCTTAAAGGAATATCTCAAGAGCCCCTCATCCCTCCTCTCGTAAAAGTTTCTTTTGTATAACCTTATCCCTCTTAAACCTAATGCCTTTATGCCTAACCAACCAAACCAATAAAACCAATGAAACTAAATAACAGCTATTTTCATATAAGCCCTATGTAATCTGCCCTTTTAATGCTGCGTTCATTTTTTATGCGGGCCTATATGATAAATATATAGCGGATCATTTTCTTAAGTCTACCCAAGGCCGATATTTATGAAATCATGCTAGAATGCCCCGCCTTGCAGGCAGGGAGATTCATTCATCGAAGGCTTCGTCCAATGTAGCAAGTAGTTCTTTAACACAAGGGCCATCGCTGCGCCATACCCAGCATGTGTCTATAATATACCTGGGATCCGGAGATTTCTTAAAGAGCTCTTTAACAGAGATAGTGGTAGTTATCTTATGGGCCCAATATCCTTGAATCACAGCAGGCGCCATTGCAAGGAGAAGGGCATTTAAATGTGTGCACCCCTTAATACCTCCAAATGTTTCTTTTACCCAGTTAGTAAAACCAGGGGCTATATTATGACCTACAAGTGGTCTCAAGCTCTCCTTTGTCTCCCGGCAGATGTCTCTGGGCACGTTATTCATCTCCACTTCCACATCTTCAATTTTGAAGGCCGGGCCATTTACAAGTATCCTTATCGTGAGATTATGCAGAACACCTGGGGCTATCATCTTGCCTGAGGTCATGGAATAAGTAGACTTAAGTCTGTCATCCCGTAAAACACCCTCTACCATTACTGTATCTTCATCTATTGCATACGTTGTAATGGTTATATTCCTTGTATGTATAGGATTTTGCTTTATATCTTTAAGGTTTCCCATTTAGATGCGCTCCTCTGTCTGGTTTATAAATTATTTTGTGTTAAAGCATACTGTGATAAGGAGAGCCCGTCAATTGGCTTTAAATTTTAAGGACTTTACTCTTATTACTCGTGAGGTTGAGGTTACTCATGGCTATGGCAAAAAGAAATACATTGATGTGTCTCTAACTGAAAATTCCTGACCAGAGCGGCTGGAAATTTCCTTGAATGCCATAGTCCCTTGTTTCATCCTTATATCGGAATTCCAGGTTAGACCCATCTATATTGTGTTAACAAAGCTAATATGTCCCCTGTAACTACCGTGCTAAAATGTCCCCATTATGAAGGGAGATATATTAGTGATGAGTGAGAAGGAGAGGAGGAGGTGCCATCTGCTGCAGATGGCACTCGACGGGCGGATCACGGTCAAGGATGCGGGCGAGTTTATGGATGTATCGTACCGGCATGCCAAGAGGCTGAAGGGGAAGTATAAGAAGTATGGTGCGCGAGGGATTGTGCATGGCAATAGGGGGAAATCTCCTCCTAATGCCTTTT
>JAGGYK010000083.1 GCA_021162585.1 Deltaproteobacteria bacterium | reverse complement strand
TTTCTATCCTTTGTAAAGATCCCACCTGTTTTAATATCATCTTCATTATAAAAATTGGGTATAATCATATCAAACTTAGAAATGATATCCTCACATAAATGTTTCCATCCACTAATGGGGCATATAAATACAAAATCATCCCCTCCTATATGACCTACAAATAAAGGATCTATCTTAGACTCTTTTATAGAATTAGCTATAATCCTGGCAGTAGCTAATATTACTTCATCTCCCCTGGAAAACCCATAGCAATCATTAAATGACTTGAAGTGATCAATATCTGCCCATGCAATAGCTATCTTACGTTCCTCATCAAACATCCTTTGAATATACCTTGTTATTGATTCATTCCCAGGTAGATCTGTAAGTGGATTAGTATCAAGTTCTCTTTGCATCCTGGACAGGGTAAACCTTAATCGTTGTTCTACCACGGTCGGTGTGTCCTGGATAATTATAAAATCATCAATATCGAGGCCCTCCAAACAAAGATCCTTAATCTCTTCCTGGCCCACCATAAGTACAACAGGCAGATGTCCATATACAGTATTTCCTTTAAATTCCTGAATTACATTACTCTTAGAGTCCTTTACAAATGAAGCCTCTACTAGTATAAGATCTGGAGGGTCTGTATAGATAGCATCTATGGCATCTTTAGTATTATCAACTACTTTAATATCATCAAACAATACATCAAGAACATGAGATACTTGCAAATCTATCTTACTATATGTAAGAAGTGTGACCTTCAATACTTACTCCATTGAAGCAAGCCTAAAATTTTCCACATCCTCTAAATCAACTGCTATCTCCTTCATTAGCTCATTCAAATCCAGCCCCCCCATATCAAGGTGGTCCCATGCACCCTGCGATATCTTTTGCACCCATGGATCTCCTCCTGAACCTATTCCAAAGGCCCGTACAATGCTATCAGCAATATGTACGACATAAACCCTTTCCTTAAGTTTTATTGCCTCATCCGGCCTGTGATGATATTCTATGGGGATAGCCAGCCTTTCTGGAAGATTCCATTCATCAGAGAGCCATGCCCCTATCTCACTATGATCTGTACCCAATAGATTTAATTCTGCATCCTTAAATAGGCTCTTATCTTTATCTACTATCCTTAATATTGTATCATAATCTTCCCTTAAAGAGACACTTACAACCACCTTTCCTATATCGTGCAAAAGCGCTGCAGTAGAAATCTCCTCTGGTTCTGGTATGCCTAGGCTGCGGCTGATAGTACCAGCAACTACAGCACATCCTAAAGAATGCTCCCACAAACCTAACATGGATTTCTCCATAAGATCAAAGACCGATGCAGAAAGCACAACACCTTTTATGACATTAAAGCCTAAAAGTATTACTGCATGGCTTATAGATGAGATCCTTCCAGGGAATCCATAAAAAGGAGAATTCACCAGCCTTAAAACCCTTGCAGTCAAGACCTGATCAGCAGATATGAGTTTCCCTACATCCTTTGCCGTTACATCAGGGCTTTCTACCATCTTGGTCAATCTTTGAACTACAACAGGCAGAGTTGGTAGAGATTGAATCTTTTTTGTAATTGCCTTTATTTGTTGTGATTTACTCATTTGTTATATCCTTATCTACCTCTTCTTCCTCTGCCTCCTCTTCCTCTGATATAATTGCATTTGTTATGGCATCTTTTATCTGGTCCATAATGGGATCACCTTCTACATTTGCAAACCTGGATTGAACCTCTGCTATCCTTTGCTCCCTTGTCTTTTCTTCCCCACCCATATCTACTGGGTGGCCTTTGAGTACTATAACTGCAATATTCATCCTTTTAAGCCTTTCTATAAGGGTTGCAGTAAGCTCTGTCCCTTCAGCACATAATACAAAACCCTTTTCGTTTGTTACAGGTTTTGCCAAGATCATCCCAGGCCTTACCAAACCTAAAGGAACCTTTTGCATATAAACCCCCATGTCTGCAAGGCAGGCATAACTAAAGATAAAAATACCCTTTCTCGGGATTGATTCCTCTCCAAACTGAACGCTGACCGCTGAAGGCTGATTGCTATTTGCATATAAGCCTCCTCGGCATTATCCCATCCAATACTTAACTCACCTTAGATCCAATTACAGGCTCTCTATCAAAGGTTAGCAAGGTATGTGACCCGTCAGGGGCATCAGCAGCCAAAAGCATGCCCTCACTTGTAATCCCCATAAGCCTTGTTGGCTTCAAGTTGGTAACAATAGCTACATACTTGCCCGCAAGACCTTGGGGGCTATATGCATTTGCCAGACCTGCTACGATCTGTATATGCTCACCAGCATCTACTTTTAAGAGCAAAAGCTTGTCGGAACCCTCTATTTTAGATGCATCCAATATTTTACCTGCCTTTATCTCTACCTTTGAAAATTCAGAAATGTCTATCAGGTTTGTCTCCCCCTTTGATTCCTTCCGCCTTTGACAGACTTTATCTTCAGTTTTCACTCTCTCCACCCTAGGGAACAAGGCCTTTTGAACTGTGATCCTGGTACCTGATTTTAAACCTCCGAATGATCTGAGATCCTTTATACTTAAATTATCTTTATACCCAATTGCATCCAGAATCTTGCTCGCTGCTATTGGCATAACAGGACTTAACATAATTGCTACAAACCTAAGCCCCTCCAGGGTGGTATACATGACTGTAGCAAGCCTTTGGGTGTCGTTCGAAGCCAATGTCCATGGGGCAGTATAATCTATATATTTATTCAACCCAGAGATCAATGACCATATTGCTCCCATGGCATTATGAAACTCAAGACATGCCATCTTTGATGAATAAGCCTCCGCACTCTCTAAAGCTAAGGTCGTGATATCCCTATCTATATCTTCCATAACCCCTGGAATGGGCAAAATACCTTTAAAATACTTGGCCGCCATATTAGTGCTACGGCTAACCAGGTTTCCAAGGTCATTAGCAAGGTCTGCATTAAACCTTGCCACCATGGCTTCCTCAGAAAAGTTTGAATCCAGACCAAAGACCATATCCCTGAGAAGAAAATATCTAAAGGCATCTATCCCATACTTATCTTTCAGGGTAAGAGGATCGACAACATTACCCAGGCTTTTAGACATCTTGGCAGATTCTATATTCCAGTATCCATGGACATTTAAATGTTTAAAAGGCTCTAGGCCCATAGCCTTTAACATGGTGGGCCAGTATATAGCATGTGGTTTTAGTATATCTTTAGCAATAAGATGTTCGCAAGAGTCCCAAAAGTCTTTAAACTTATCCCCGTCAGGATAATCTATACCAGTAAGATAGTTGATCAATGCATCAAACCATACATAGCATACATAATTGGGGTCAAAGGGAAGCTCAATTCCCCAAGACAGACGTTTCTTTGGTCTGGATATACACAAATCATCTAATGGCTCTCTGAGCATCCCTAATACTTCGTTTTTATATCGCTCAGGACGTATAAATTCTGGATGATCATTTATGTATTCTATAAGCCATGGCCTATATTTCTCCATCCTGAAAAAATAGTTTTGCTCACTTACCAGGACTAATTCTTTACGATGTATAGGGCACTTACCATCTTCCAACTCATTGGGGGCATAAAATCTTTCACATCCTATGCAATAGTGTCCACTGTATTCTCCAAAATATATATCCCCTTTATCGTATACATCCTGCAAGATTCTTTGTACTGTACAAACATGCTGCCCCTCTGTAGTTCTAATAAATCGATTAATCTCTATACACATATTAGGCCATAGGGCCTTGAACTTGGCGCTATTTTCATCTGCTAATCTTTTAGGTGTAGTCTCTAATTCTCTAGCTGTCTCTACGATTTTATCTCCATGTTCATCTGTACCTGTAAGGAAAAAGACCTTTTTGCCCATAAGCTTATTATATCTGGCCATAATGTCAGCTATAATGGTTGTATAAGCATGACCCAGATGGGGCTTGGCATTAACATAATAAATAGGTGTAGTTACATAAAAATAATTACTCATGAACCCCTGCCCCTTTTCTTTGTTTTCCTAGATGATCTTCTGTTCTTTTTTCCTGATGATCTATCCTGAGAGACCTCCTTGCTTGTAAGTCCTTCCTCTCTTTTCTCTTCACCATGGAGCTCTGTATATTCCTCCTTTGTCAAGATATCTGAAGGGATAGCCTTAATAAAACGTCTATCTGGTGTGCGAGCAATAAAACTCTGATTCATGACATTTATGCTTACCACAGTACACGCCCCTTGGTCTAGATAGACTTTTTTCCCTGGCTTTGGCAAATTATTTATAAGATTGGAATATGCCTCCTCCTCATAGGCTAGACAGCACTTAAGCTTCCCACATATACCTGAAATCTTATTAGGATTTAGGGTTAAATTTTGGTCTTTTGCCATCTTTACAGAAACTCGCTGAAAACTTCTAAGAAATCCAGTACAACACAACTGCCTACCACAACCACCAATACCTCCAAGCATAGCAGCCTCTTGACGCGAGCCTATCTGACGTAATTCTATACGCGTCCCACACTTTTCTACCAAGTCTTTTAATAACTCTCGAAAATCCACACGTTCTTCTGCAGTGAAATAGAAAATTGTCTTGGTTTCGTCAAATGTCTGCTCCACCTTGGATAGCTTCATTGGTAGATTTCTTGCATTTATACATTCTAGACAAAAATCAAAGCTTTTCTTTTCACTACTTTTTATTTGTTGCAATTTTTTTAAATCTGCCTGGTCTACCTTACGAAGCACAGATTTAATATCCCCTAGCTTCTCAGAATCTACATCATCTGCATCCCCTAAAACCCTTCCCACAGATTGCCCTACTTCAGTAACTACTATAACAAGGTCACCATACTTGAGATCTAAGTCTCCTCCATCAAATATGTACGGTGTGGGTGTGTTAATAAATTTCACCCACACAAGTCTTTTAATCTTTTCTGTCTTTTCCATGATTATTTAAATGTTATCAGTCTTAAACAGTATTTTGCAAGCCTATCTTTACACTAATCGTAATCATTCAGTGAAGCACAAGATTGCAAGGCACAAAGTGGTGACCATAAAATTAGTAAGGCTTTTTACGAAAACGTCAAAAATGAGGCCCTAAAACGAGACTTCTCCTGGCCTGTTTTCAGTATTCATTTATCCTAACCCGGACAAGCCGGAAGAGCTAAAAGCTCGAAGCTAAGTAACTGCTCAGGTTGTCAGGTTCAGGGTTCACAGTTCACGGTTGGGCGCATCCAGGGCGACATAGCGCTTACTCTGGACTTCCGTGCAAAACCTGTCTGGCGCATCGCAAGAACCGGATGAACTCCGCATTCATCTCGGAATCGAACCTCTCTTTCATCAGCTTAACCCTGAACCCCAGAACTTTGAACCTGAATAGTTACAAAGCTAAAAACTAAAAACAGAGCATCGCTATAAGTCTTAAGAAGTTTAATTCCCTAAAAACGCCGCAAGTCATTTAGACAAAAGGTTTTGCGGACATGACAATAAATTCCTTTGCCATTTTTGCAAGAACTTTACAACTAAGCGCACTTATAAACGCCTAAAGAGTATCTTGTGATATCTTCTTATAGGGCATACCTAGGCTGCTGGCCACTTGAGGATGAGTAATAGCGCCTTTAAACGTATTTACCCCTCTTAGCAGGGCTTCATCTTTTGCTGCCTCTTTTAGACCTTTATTTGCAATCTCAATAGCGTAAGGTAATGTCGCCTCTGCCAACGCCCACGTGGATGTTACAGGTACTGCACCAGGCATATTGGCTACGCAATAATGCACGATCCCATCAACAATAAAGATTGGATCATCGTGGTAAGTGGGATGTGTTGTCTCACAGCAGCCACCCTGGTCAACGGCAACATCCACTATAACCGCCCCTTTTTTCATTATCTCAAGATGAGGTTTCCTTATCAGTTTTGGGGCAGCCCCTCCAGGGACGAGAACTGCACATATAACCAAATCAGCATCTATTAGAGACCTTTCTATATTAGCTGGGGTAGAATACAGCGTCTCTATCCTGTTATCAAAAAGGTTATCAAAAAACTGAAGCTTTCTCTTGTCAATATCCAGAATCCTCACATTTGCACCCATACCTACAGCCATCTTTGCAGCATTTAAACCCACGGTTCCTCCACCAATGATGACAACATTGCCCCTGGCTACTCCAGGCACCCCACCTAAAAGCACCCCCCTACCACCATATGTCTTCTCAAGATATTTGGCGCCTTCTTGAACAGAAAGCCGGCCTGCAACCTCACTCATGGGTTCTAACAAAGGCAAATACCCATCTGTAAGCTGGATTGTTTCAAAGGCCACACCAGTAACGCCCCTATCTAAAAGTGCACAGGTGAGCTCCTTATCTGCTGCCAGATGAAGAAACGTATACAGTATCTGAGTCTCTTTTAAAAATCCGTATTCATCTGGCAGGGGCTCCTTGACCTTATATACCATATCTGCCTTTTCAAAGACCTCTCCATGGTTCTCAAGGATAACACCTCCTAACTTGCGGTAATTATCGTCTGTTATACCGGCTCCAAGGCCTGCCCCCTTTTCTATATATACCTCATGCCCTGCCTTGACAAAGGCCTTAAGCCCATCAGGGGTAAGGGCAACCCTGTTTTCAAACTTTTTTATCTCTTTTGGTATCCCAATCTTCATAGCACACCCCCTAGTGTATTATTACATATCTTTTGTTGTTTTGAACAATACTATATTACATAAATAATGGAAACATAAACTTACATAAAAAGTAAATTCTTGCTTATTTTTATAAACAATGAGCATATTTCCCACATACAATAATAGAGGAAATAAGGTTTATCTGAATGATAATCCCTGGATTCTCTTTAGGGAATCTGGTATAGGGTATGTGATACGGTTATATAGAGAGGCAAGTATATAATATATTGGAGGATAGATGTTATTAAGTACAATTGCAGTAACTCAGTTCATGACAAATTGCTTTATAGTAGGAGATGACACCACAAAGGATGCCCTAATAATAGACCCTGGAGGTGAAGGGCAAAGGATCCTGGATGAGGTAAAAGGGATGGGTGTAAATATTGTGGGGATTGTAAATACACACGCACATATAGATCACATAGGAGCAAACAGGCACATGAAAGAAGCCTTTGGTGTGGACATCATGATGCACAAAACAGAGCTGCCCATACTCCATGGGGCATCCAAGGCAGGTATGATGTTTGGGGTAAGTATTGATCCCCCACCAGAGCCAGATCGCTTCATCGAGGAAGGAGATACCATAACATTTGGAGATTCATCTCTAAGTGTATTACTCACACCAGGCCATTCTCCTGGGGGGCTATCATTTGTTACACAAGATGGAAATTGGTGTTTTGCAGGGGATACACTCTTTGCCGGGTCTATAGGACGAACAGATCTCCCTGGGGGTAATTATGATACCCTCATACATTCTATAAAAACAAAGATCCTTCCCCTTGGTGACCACGTGAAGGTACTACCCGGTCATGGCCCGGCAACAACTGTTGCAAATGAACGCAAATATAATCCATTCCTATAAGGAGGTAAGTCTATGAAAAGGTATATAATTTATGGCATTATTGCAATGCTAGTAGCCTGTGTAATGCTCTCTGGATGTGCCAATATAAAAGAATACTTTGGCGCCAAGACTGCTACCACTCAAAAGGCCAGGCCGCAGCCTTACTACCTTGATTTCAAGGATATCTTAATCCCTGGAGAACTAAAGAAGGCCGAAGGGGAATCTTATATTACAGATGCCAATGGAGTACTGGTTTTGAGTGGACGGGTGGACAAAGATTCTTTAGCTGAGTTCTTCAAAACCTCAATGACTTCTGATGGCTGGATCTTCCAGCATGAATATGGATTTAAAAGCTCAATTAAGCTATTTTTCTCCAAGCCAGGCAAGATCTCATCTTTCTTGATATCTGAAAACCCTCTGGGAACCAGGGTAGAGATATGGGTAACACATCAAAGGATAAAATAATATCACCTATAGAGAATAAGAAGATAGTCTTTGGGGTTACCGGGGGTATTGCTGCATATAAAGCGCCCCTTATTGCTAGAATCTTAAAATTAGAAGGCGCAGATGTGTATACAATAATGACAGAAGCTGCTACCAATTTCGTCACCCCACTTACTATGCAGGTGCTCACAAATAGACCTGTATATACCCGGATGTTCGCTAATAATCCTACAGGGATTCCCCTAGAGATAAGTCATATCAGCCTTGCGGATTTAGCAGACCTCATGGTTATAGCGCCTGCCACAGCAAACTTTATAGCAAAGATGGCCCATGGGATAGCAGATGATCTGCTCTCTACTACCGTGCTGGCTACGCAGGCACCCATAGTGGTATGCCCTTCCATGAATGTAAATATGTTTGAAAATAAAGCAACACAGGATAATCTCTCTATTCTTCGTTCAAGAGGCATCCATATCCTAGAACCTGATTCAGGAGAGCTTGCGTGTGGATGGGAAGGGAAAGGAAGGCTGCCTGAACCAGAGAGGGTTGTGGCAGAAGTCCAAAAGATCCTTTCCTTAGATGACTTTTCAGGGATCAATATACTCATCACGTCCGGCCCCACCTCAGAAGACATAGATCCGATAAGATTCATAACCAACCGCTCCACAGGGAAGATGGGGGCAGCTATAGTTGAAGCAGCCTGTCTGAGAGGTGCAAAGGTAAAGGTAATCACAGGCCCTGTAGACATACAATATGCACCATGGGCTAAGATAGTAGAAGTAAGGTCTGCCAAAGAAATGCTTAAAGCCGTTCAAAAAAACATCACAAAGGCAGATGTCCTTATCATGGCAGCTGCTGTGGCAGACTATGCCCCGGCATCATATTCTAAGAAAAAGATAAAAAAGGGGGAAGATCTCTCTCTTAAGCTGGAATTAAGCACAGACATCCTCTCTAGTATAAAAGATAACAAGGGCAGGAAAATCTTTGTAGGTTTTGCTGCAGAGACAGACAACATCAGCGAATACGGCAGAAGAAAACTGGATGAAAAAGGGCTGGATCTCATTGTTGCAAATATGGTTGGCAGGCAGGATACAGGATTTGAATCTGATACTAATACTGGTATTATTATTTCATCTTCTGGTATAGAAGAGGGGTTTAATGATATGCCAAAAAAGATGCTGGCACATACGATATTGGATTGTATAAAGGAAAGAATATCTTGAGGGATCAAATAATTGATATACTAAAACATGAAGCCCTGTGGGCCGGGGATTTTCTTGTATTGCCTGAAGGTTCTCAGCCTACAGTGGAGAAAACACCTGCTTGTGCAATGCATCTGCCTACTCATAGTGTGGAGGCAGACGCAGACAGCCCTGAGCAGATACTGGATACTATAAGGGAAGAAATCGGAGATTGTAAGAGATGCCCTTTATTTAACACCAGGGCAAACATTGTCTTTGGAGAAGGGAATCCCAATGCAATAATCATGTTTGTAGGAGAGGCCCCTGGCGCTGTAGAAGACAGGACAGGCAAACCCTTTGTTGGCCCTGCTGGAAGGCTTTTTACTGATATTGTGGAAAAGGGTATGGGTCTGAAGAGATCAGATGTATATATAGCAAATATCTTAAAGTGCAGACCTCCTGGCAATAGAGACCCATTGCCAGATGAGATAGCAGAGTGTATAGGCTTTTTAAAAGAGCAGATCTTGGCTATCAGGCCAGAGGTAATTATTGCGTTAGGGAGGATAGCTGCGCAGAATCTCTTAGAGATAAAAACACCTATAAGCAGACTCAGGGGCAATTTAAAAGAATTTATGGGGATAAAGGTGATGCCAACATATCACCCAAGTTATTTATTACAAAATCCATCTAAAAAGAGAGACGTATGGGAAGACATAAAAAAGGTTTTAAAGTATTTAGGATTGCCAATACCACAGCCACAAAGATAATAGCTATCTTTATATTTCTGGTCATGGGCACTATAAGTGCCTTTGCATCAGATATAATCCTCCTGGAGGTGGATGGCGCTATAACACCACCGGTTGCTTCATACATCGTAGAGAATATCGACTATGGGATAGAAAAGGGGGCCTCAGCCGTTATCATAAGGATGGATACCCCTGGCGGGCTAGATACCGCTATGCGAAATATTATAAAAAAAGAGATGAATGCACATATACCTGTTATAGTGTATGTAGCGCCACAAGGTGCCAGGGCTGCCTCAGCCGGGGCTATAATAACACTAGCCTCTGACATTGCAGCCATGGCGCCAGGGACCAACATTGGGGCAGCACATCCAGTGAACATCGGCGCCAAACCAGATAGAGAAGATAAGACCATGACGGAAAAGGTCACAAATGACGCTGTAGCGTATGCACGTAGTATTGCCCACAAAAGGGGCCGAAGTGAGGAGTGGGCTGAAGATATAGTCCGTAAGAGTATATCCACTCCTGCCGAAGAAGCCCTGAAAAAGGGGGTAATCGACATAATAGCAAATAACACTGACGATCTCATCGCCAAGCTGGATGGGAGAAAGATAAAGAAAAATAACGTCACCTTTGAATTAAAGACCAAGGATGCCAATATAATAGAAAGGCCCATGGGGTTTAGATACCGCCTGCTTTCAACCATCTCCAACCCAAACATTGCCTACATACTTATGATGATAGGCCTTGCTGGGCTTTATTTTGAACTAGCCAACCCCGGGGCAATACTCCCAGGCGTAATAGGTGGTATATCCTTGATACTCGCATTCTTTGCCTTTCAGGCATTGCCTGTAAATTATGCAGGGGTTGCCTTGATAATTTTGGCAATTGTTCTATTTATTGCAGAGATCAAGGTGCCAAGCTTTGGACTGCTTACAGTAGGCGGCGTGATATCCCTTGTTTTAGGCTCTATCATCTTATTTAGAACACCAGAGCTATATGCAAAGGTGTCTTGGGGGGTACTCATTCCTATAACAGCGCTGTTTACAGCATTTTTTGTCATCAGCGTATTCCTGGTGGTAAAGGTCCATAGGAAACCCCCTATAACAGGTATAGATGGCTTGCTCGGTGAGAGGGCCATTGTGTATAAATGGAAATCAAACGGCACAGGCAAGGTCTTTTGCCACGGAGAATATTGGGACGCGACTGGCCCGCCTGACATCAAAAAAGGCGCTAAGGTAAAAGTAACAGATGTGGACCACCTTGAACTCAAAATTAAGCCTGCTGAAGATAAAGATTAGAAACTAAGAAGACATGGATGCATATAAGTATACTAGGTGTGGAATCACTAGGGGTAAGATCTCTTAGTTGCATAGTAGAGACAAAAAACAGGAAGATCTTGATTGATCCGGGGGTTGCTCTGGGCCTTACCAGGCAGGGCCTTTTGCCACATCCCGTCCAGGTAAGGGCATCTGAAGATACCAGGCATTCCATTAAAAAGGCCGCAGGAAATGCCACAGACGTGGTCTTCAGTCATTATCACGGTGATCACTGCCCTTTAGCAAATGCAAACCCATATCAGCTTTCCCTATCTCAGATCACTAAGGAATTAAAAGATACTGCGATTTGGGGAAAGGCTGCCTCCAATTTATCTATAATAGAAGACAAGCGCGCCAAGGCCATAGAACATGCCCTTGGCATAAAGATAAAAAACCCCGAGGGACTGACAGATGGGCCTTTGAGCTTTTCTTATCCTGTACCACATGGGCCAAATAATCCTCATGTTGGCACAGTAATGATGACAAAAATAGAAGATTCTAGTGATGTCTTTGTGCATGCATCAGATATACAGATGTTAAATGATGAGGCCATCCAGATATTATTGGATTGGAGACCTGATATAGTGCTGGCCTCCGGCCCCCCCATATACCTCGGACACCTGAGCACGGGCGAGATAGATGCTGCAAAGGACAGGATATTATCACTCTCAGATAAGGTCAAGATCTTGATCCTTGACCATCATGTCATGCGTTCCAGAAAGAGTGAACACTGGGTAGACAACATAGCATCTGTCGCAAAGAATAAAATCATATGTGCAGCTGATTTTATGGGCAGACCCAGGAGATTGCTGGAGGCCGACAGGAAGATCTGGTATAAAGACGTGCCTGTGCCAGAGGGCTGGCATGAGGCATATTCAAGATCCGAAGTGGACACCAGACCTTACAAAGGGGTACACCTTTTTCCATCATGATTGCAGTTGCCTTATCAGGTGGAATAGACTCGGCCGCAGCAGCCATACTCCTCAAGGAGAAAGCCCTGCCTATAATGGGAGTCACCATGTCTCTTGGGGAAGACTACCCTTTAAAGGATGATGTGAACAGGGCAGCGCTTGTTTGCAACTATCTTGGTATAAAACACTATGTGCTGGATTTAACAAAGGATTTCATAAAGATAAAGGATTATTTTTGTAAAGAATATATCTCAGGCAACACCCCGAATCCATGCGCCATCTGTAACAGAGACATAAAATTTGGTCTGCTTTTAGACAAGGTAAAGACCCTGGGTGCCCATGGAATTGCAACAGGGCATTATGTAAAAAAGATCACATCAGGATCAAGATGTTATCTGTCTAAGTCAAAAGAAAAAAATACCCAAGAATATTTCCTCGGTCTTATAACGCAAACCTCTATAGAAAACAGTATATTCCCACTAGGTGATATTACAAGGGTACAGGCCGAAGAGTTGGTTAAAGATATTAAAATAGATCTATCTCCTAAAAGGTCTTCTCAGGATATCTGCTTTATCCCCTCCAATGACTATGTGAGCTTTATTACCAGCTATACCGGATTCAGCCCCTGCCCCGGTTATATACTCGACCCCGGGGGCAGGATATTAGGCTCTCACAAGGGCGCACTCCACTATACAACAGGACAACGTAAAGGCCTGAACTATAGCGCCGGCCATAGGGTCTATGTGCTTGCCACTGATATGAAAAAAAATGCAATCACCGTGGGCGACAAATCTCAATGGCCATATAATGGTTTTTTTGTGACTCGCATAAATTATATGAAGCTTGAACAGGTAAAAGGCCCGATTGAGGCCAAAGTGCAGGTGCGATACAGACAAAAACCACAACATGCAGTAATAATACCCACAGCAACAGATGATCTATGGGTGGAGTTTAAGGACATGTATGCCCCGGGACAGCTTGCAGTCTTTTACGACGATGATGACAACATACTCTGCGCTGGGATCATAAAAAAACCGGTTTAAATGGGAATCATTCATGAGCAAGCCCAAACCTATTGCCACGAAAAGGCGCAAAAAGGCTTTTTTTGTGTATCTTGTGCTTTTTTGCGGCTATTCATTATTCCCCCCATGCTTCACCAATTTTGTCCCTTATCTTTTTTTCGAAGACCTCAGTCAGCTTCTTGTTTGCGTCAACAAACTCATGCTCATTAAGACCACCATCGTTTACCTATATCCCGTATTACCCCAATAAATGACATATGAAGATGTGACCCCGATATCCCTGAAAGGTTACACATGTTGAAGGAATTTAGTTGACATATATCTCATGACGAGATATATATTTTTTATGCACATCATTACACGAAAGCGATTACTTGAATTTGCTAAAAAGCATCCGAACTGTTCCAGTGCTCTTGAATCGTGGTACAGAATTATGAAGTGGACAAACTATAACTCATTTAACGAATTGAGAATGACATTTCCACATGCCGACCAGGTAGGAAAGTTGACGGTTTTTAACATTGGCGGGAATAAGGCTCGGTTGATTGTAGCGATCCACTACAACGCACATCGGGTCTATATCAGGCAGGTCCTCACACATAAGGAATATGACCGTGGGGCCTGGAAGGAGTAAGATTATGGTTACACAACTTAAAGAAATCACAAGGGTATGGCCAAAGATCAAAGACGTGTTTGTTGTGCCACACAGCGAACAAGAGTATAAAAAACTAGTTGATTTAGTTGACAATCTCGTTGATGAAATCGGTGAGAACGAGAGCCACCCACTGGCTTCTCTCCTTGAGACGCTGGGCAGTCTAGTGGAGACCTATGAGGCACAACATGTGCCAGAGATGGGAGGAGACCCCATTACAACACTAAAGATGCTCATGAGAGACCATGGATTGAAGCAATCTGACCTTAAGGAGATCAGTAGCCAAGGCGTGATCTCTGAGGTCCTCTCCGGCAAAAGGCCTCTCAATCTCCGCCAGATAAAACGTCTGAGTGAGCGGTTTAATGTGTCTCCGTCAGTATTTATTGGTGAATCGTGAAACAGGAGCACTATTGTTTTGCCTATCCAAAAGTTCTAAGATTAAACCTGATGCAGTCGTAAAAAGTAACTGAGCTGTAACAAGCCGGAGAA
Organism: Deltaproteobacteria bacterium; assembly: GCA_021162585.1. Taxonomy (GTDB): domain Bacteria; phylum Desulfobacterota; class Desulfomonilia; order UBA1062; family UBA1062; genus JAGGYK01. Next base: position 5,125 of record JAGGYK010000083.1, on the reverse strand, counting down.
ATTCTTTTTTTACGTCTGTTATTTCGAGCACCCTGTCTGTCATTTCGAGGAGTGCAACGACGAGAAATCTAAGATTTCTCACATTCGTTCGAAATGACACATTATGCAAGTTACTTTCCATTATAATGCCGATGTGTCGGCATAGTGGAGCTTTTTACGAAGGCATCAAGTCTGCAATATACACTTAGCACTATCTGTCTCTTTCCCAATTCTTTAATCCCAGCCTAACAAGGCCGGACCAAGCTAACCTATATTTAAACCCCATAAAATCTGCTCTTAAAAAAAGACCTCTTTGAGCCTTAAAAGCACCTTTTGGAGCCCGAAATAGATACAACACTAAGCAAAAGAGAAGACAATCTCGGAATAGGTCAAAGGCGCAAGACAAAGAATCTCTCTATCCTCTACTCATTTCTGCAAGTACATGAGAGATAGGTGCTGCCGCACTGTTTTCAATGTATATTGTAGGTTTGACCCCACCCCGCACTTTTATCCACTACTTTAACATTTGTACGAACTCATCTATTGTTAAGTCGGCAACCTTCTATTATTACATCTAGGGTTCCGGTACCAACCGACCTATGGTCAGGAACTACCACTTGGGCAAAAGGATTATCACGCCTCATTACTACATGACTTCCCTTTTTCCTTTTGACATAAAACCCTGCTCTTTCAAGGGCCTTAATCACTTTTCTACCTGATGGGCCACGGGGGTTTGTCATCGGGCAACAATCTCTAATTCCACAATATCTTTGCCTATTTCAATGGGCACTGGAATGCCATCTTCGATCAAGGCCTCAATATAGGCTTCCATGGCCTCCTTTATATTTTTCATAGCTTCCTCTTTTGTTGCCCCTTGCGATACACAGCCACGCAAAATTGGGCAGACGGTTACATACCCACTTTCTCTGCCCTTTTCGATTATTACGCTATATCTCATCTTACTCTCACCCCCATTATCTTAAACTTATCTTTATTTTCTTTTTACCATACTTCTTTTTTAAGATCTACCAGGGCCGGACCAAGCTAACCTATCCAAACCACTCGGAATTTGTTCTTAAAAAGGGCCTCTTTTGGAATTCCAGAATTCCAGGGACAGTATTAATACTGTTCGGCATGATTATTGCTCAAATTTCACAGTGTCACTAAAGTAGCCTGGGCAGGCTCTGGATTACGGCTTTCGCCGGAATACGAATAAGAAATACCGCTCTCTTAAGTTAGGGCTTATGGGGTTTAAGGGGTGTTACCCCTTGAATGACATCCCCCTAACCCCCTTCAAAGGGGGAATTCCTTCTGCCTCCCCTTCAGAGTTAACAAGCTCTCTATGGGCTAAAATCAAGGATTTCCTTGAGTTCGTTCGTGACAACACAAATTTCATGCCGAACAGTATTGCACTTGTCTCTGAAGACATGATGTTTATCAAAATATTTAATTTTTTCGGCAGTTATGATACCTACCCTTTTTATCAGATTGATTACTTACGTTAAAGGGGAGGCTATGAAAAACTTATCTTTGAAGAAATTTGTTTCTGAGTTGAGGGAGCGCCTGGACAAATTTACCCACGATGAATTAAAGGCTATAATCTTAAAGCACGCAGCATCGTTGCCACCTGGAAAACGTCAGGCATGTCTGGATATCTTTGTTTTACTCAGTAATAAACCCGGGTCTAAAAAGGTAAAAAAGGTAGACGGGGCTAATCTTTTGCGAGAGATAGAAGCCTTTGGGAAAAGGACTGCTAACTATGAATATACAGATGGTTGGGGATGGGATGATGAATATGGCGAAGAAAGGGCACAAGGGGATGATAGCTGGGTCCTGGAAATAGACGATCTTTTTGAACAAATCTATGAGTTCTATGAGGCTGGTGATTATAGCCTTGCAAGACAGGCTTATGGAAACCTGTTGGATATCTACCTTAGAGGAAATGAAGACGGCCAGTTCTCCGGATATGATCAGGATGAGATGTTAGAAACAGACATCGATGAGGTTGCACTAAGATATTTGCGCTGTATCTACCTTACAGAAAGGCCATCATCCCGACCAGAGGCCCTGTTTGATGCTATATCCAGGCTTTACTATCTAAGTAGTAATCTCAACATTCATGGTATGATCAACGTATCGCTTGAAGAACTGCCAGGGTTGGATCAGTTTGGCAAACAATGGGTATCCTTCTTAGAAAAACAGAAGGCCAGCCATATTGCAAGCAACCTGGTTAAAGAAGGAGTAAGGTTATTCGAGGGTACAAAGGGTCTGGAAGCCCTGGCTATTAAGGACGGAAGGCGGTTCCCCGGATCGTTTGTAGAATGGTTGGAGACACTCCAAAAAGAAAAGGGGTACAAAGAGATGATTCGTGCTGCTACCCTTGGACATTTTCATATAAAAGGATACTGAAACAAATTGTACCTTTAGGAGAAAAAACTTGACATGCATCATATATCATATATCATACATACTTGAGGTGATTTATGCGAAGAACAACGATATTCGCAGATGATGCCCTGCTCAATGAAATGAAGGAGCTTGCCCGACAGGAGCAAAAAAGTGTTGCAGAACTCGTGAGGGCTGCGATGGATCTCTATATCAGGACGAAGAGAAAGCCTGCGAAAAAATTGTCCATTATCGGGATCGGTGAAAGCTCTCGAAGTGATATCGCTGAAACCCATGAGGAGTTGTTGTGGCAAAAGCCTTCTCAGTAGAATCAGTGATTATGGATACCGGTATTCTGTATGCGCTGGCTGATAGAAAAGACAAGTGGCACAGTCCGTCTGCCAAGTTCGTAAAACAATTTAGAGGCAAACTCATTGTGCCATCAACAGTTATCCCTGAGGTGTGCTATCTTATCAACACCTATCTCGGCCGATCTGCGGAACAGGTCTTCATCCGTGCCCTAGCAGACTGGGAGTTTGCAATTGAACATTTTACCCATAATGATCTTGTCCGCTGTCTTGACGTCCTTGAAGTCTATGTGGATGCCAACATCGGGTTCGTTGATGCATCTTTAGTTGCCATTTCTGAGCGTTTGAATATCCCGCGAATCCTGACGACAGACCGAAGGCATTTTTCCATGATAAGACCGAACCATTGTACAGGGTTTGAACTCCTGCCTTAGCCAAAAATTATGATCATGTCACTGTGTGGCGCTACGAAGCCGCTGATAGGGCTACCTATAGGCTCGGGGTAAGCTAACCTATCCAAACCACACAAAATCCGTTCTTAAACTAGGCCTTATTGAGCCTTAGAAGTACCTCTAGGGGCCTAAAATAGATATTCTAAGCAAAAGGGAAGGCAATCTCGTGGAGTGTAACCATATGATATTATTAGATTGCTTCGCCTGCCTGTGCCTCGGCAGACAGGTCGCCCAAGCTCCTCGCAATGACATATTCAGTGACTTTTTACGAATGCGTCAAATCTACAACCTGCTTGAATTTTTGGGATTTTTAAGTTATCTTCTAAGACTAAGAGTTGTTTCAAACCAATGAAGATGTGCCTCCCCTAATGCTAACTAAAGCCTCATTGCCATCACCGCTGCCCCTATGGCACCGTTGACCTGGGCAAACTCTGAGACCTCAATAGACATGCCGAGTTTCTTTTCCAGGGCCTTTACCACCCCTATGTTCTTGGCCACCCCTCCAGTCATCATGATGGGATCACTCACACCAACCCTGTTGGCCAGGGTAGAAACCCGGGATGCCACAGACTCATGGATACCTGCTATTATGTCCTCTCTGCTCTCCCCTTTTGATATGAGCGAGATGACCTCTGACTCGGCAAATACCGTACAGATACTGCTTATCTTCAGAGACTTATCAGCCTTTAGGGATATGGCCCCAAAGTTGTCCAGATCTACCTTCAAGGCCCTTGCCATTACCTCAAGGAACCTGCCGGTGCCAGCCGCGCACTTGTCATTCATTACAAAGTCTTTCACCTTGCCATCAGTGCCTACCACTATGACCTTGCTATCCTGTCCCCCCACATCTATGATTGATCTCACATGAGGGCTTAAATAATGGGCACCCACACCATGACAGATGATCTCGGTTATGGCCTTGTCCGCAAACTTCACGCTATTCCTGCCATAGCCAGTGGACACCACCCTGTCGATAGAGGCTGCATCCATACTGAGCTCTGCTAAAAGGTCTTCAAATACCTTTTTGCCTGCCTGCTCGGGATTGTATCCGGTAAATGTCACCCTGGTCCCGAGTATCTTGCCATCTGTTAGAAAGGCTGCCTTGGCAGTTATGGATCCGATATCTATCCCGGCTACATTCATAATCTCTTCCTGTAATGCATATCTGCTATACCTGCTAGATTGCTGTAGCCCTCTGCACTACTTAGTCTCCATCATCTTTCTAAGCTCCCTTTTCAGGGTCTTACCCACGGTACTCATGGGCAACTGGTCCATAAACTCGATCACCTTTGGACCCTTGTAGGGTGACACCTTTTCTTTCATGTACGCTATGATCTTCTGCCTCATCTCCTCGTTCTTTTCCCTGCCTGGCTTGAGGACGATGGCGCTGGCCACGATCTCAGAGCCTGGCTTTTTAGGATCCGGCAAACCAAATGGTAGCGGCATTATCCACATCCGGATGCTCAACCAAGATCTCATCAACCTGCCGGGTAAAAACCTTGAAACCGGAGACACTTACCATATCCTTGAGTCTGTCCACAATGTAAAAGTATCCATCCTCATCCATTTCAGCGATGTCACCAGTATAGATCCAGCCATCCCTGAGGGTATGTGCAGTCTCTTCAGGCTTATTGAGGTATCCCCTTGTGAATACCTGAGGCCCTCTGGCCACAACCTCGCCCGGCTCACCCAGGGGAACCACCTTGCCGGACTCTGGATCGACAAGCTTCACCTCGGTATCACTCATAGGCATTCCTACGGATCCCACCTTTTTCATGCCATGATGTGGAAGAGATGCAATAATAGCAACTGTTTCTGTCAGGCCATAGCCTTCTATCAATTTTCCGCCAACAAGCTCCTCAAATTCTCTGATGTTTTCGGCGGGAAAGGGGGCAGATCCACTTATAAAATATTGGACGCCTGAAAAGTCGAGGCCGCGAAATTCAGGCAGTTTCATCAGTGCTAGATAGAGGGTAGGGACGGCCAAGACAGACGTAGGCC
>JAGGYK010000280.1 GCA_021162585.1 Deltaproteobacteria bacterium | reverse complement strand
GAGAAATACAGGTTCCGTGGCTCGGGAACAAACCGTTAAGAATTATCTGGACAGCTTGATATATGACGGTTAAACCGGCTGTGGAAATCGGTGTTGGACAAAATGAAAACTAGCCTAACCATTTATTCCAACCGACCGCTAAAAGCGGCGGCTGAATTCAGATATTATGCGTTTTGGAGAATTAACAAAAATGACAACAAAATCAAAGGGCCATGTCTTCAAACTTGGCACAAGTGTTAATTTGGGATAGCATTGGCCCCCGGCCTCTCAGTATTTCCCGCTCTATGTAAATTCAAGCAAATTAAATCGTCAATGACGATCCTATGAAATCGATACCTAATATCTTGTTATATTTTCTGCAATATAATCTGCGGCCCTTGTAGCAAAGGCCATGATAGTTATCTGTGGATTTACCCCAAGCGATGTGGGAAAGGGAGATCCGTCTGGGATAAATAGCCCCTTTATATCATGGCTCTCTAAGTTTAAGTTTATCACAGACCTCCTTGGGTCATTACCCATCCTGCATGTCCCTAAGGGATGAAATGCTGTAACCTCATAGTGCCATGGTTTGGTCTTCATGGTCTTAAATGTATTTAGATCTTCTTTTGATTTTAGTATGGGCATTGCATAGCACCCTGTGAAGACCCTTTTAGCACCTGCTGCAAAGAATATGTCTGCAACAATAGAAATACCCTTTTGCAGTTTGTCTGTATCTGCCTGGTTCATGGAGTACCATGCAATATATGGATAACCAAGAAGGCCGGGGAAGATCCTGCCTCTTGTTGTATCACATATCATTACACCAAATGCAGCCAGATTTTTATAGTGTTTTGCAAGATATTTGTGTTCTTCTCCAACACCAGGTAAGGCCATGGTCATTATCCCTGGTGGAATGAAAATCCCCTCAAGCATGATGTCTTCATCTTTAAAGGCATCGATTTGTCCACCCTGGGATACACCATAGTGTCCATTTACCTCTTCTTCCATCTCTGCCACTACCCTGCCGCATGGATGTATAGTAAGGCCTTTACCTACCCAACCAGAGGTATTGGCAAGCCTTTGTTTTAGTAGAAATGCAGGTGTTATCATGGAACTCATAGCCAGGCATACAACCCTGGCCTTGACTGTAATAGAATGGCGTCTTTTGCCTGTCTTTGAGTCAATAAAGACCCCGTGAACAGCCCTTACCTTGCCGCTTTCCACATCGAGCCTTCTTACCAGACAATTGGCATATATCCTTGCCCCTAGCTTATCTGCCTTTGGTATATAGGATATCTCTGTAGATTGTTTTGCACCCTTGATGCATCCCCACTGGCATACACCTGCCCCTTCACACCCTTTTACATTGTGTTTTAAAGGCTTTGCTTCAATACCTAACTCTTTGGCCCCACGTTTTACGATCTGATATACACCCCCTAAGACGTCTTCTGTAAGTTCGACTACATTGATCTCTTTTTCAACCTTTTCAAACCAAGGGATGAGCTCATCATATTCCAGTCCAGAGCAGTCGTATTCCTTTTTCCATTGCTCTATAACTTTCTGTGGTGTCCTAAAACATGTGGCAGAGTTTATGGTAGTGGTGCCTCCTATACACTTCCCCATGGTAATAGATGCGGGTGGAAGCCCCAATGCCACAGTGGTTCCGCTATCGCGATACATCATTGCCATCATATCCCCAGGGTCTTGATTAAAGTTCTTATATGTAAAATAGCTACCCTCTTCTAATGCTACAATACTAAGGCCTTTTTCGGCCAGTTCCTTTGCTACTACTGCACCACCTGCACCAGTACCAATAACGCATACATCTGCTTCTTCTACTATATTTTTACTTATGTCCTTAAACTCTTTTATCATGGTTCACCTTCCGTTATTTAATCCTTCAGGCCTTCAAAATCTGGATGGTTTGGAAACTTCTCTTTATAGCCAATGGCACCCTTTACCTCTTGCAATCCATAGAAGGCAGGAAAGACCAGTATTTTAACTATAAGCAGGGATGCTGGTCCAGGAGCATTTGAATGCTCAATAATATGGAACATTTCAGTAAGCTCGTACTCATCCATGGATGTCATGGCCTTTAGGTCTCTTAAATATAGCAAAGGCCATGCATAATTAAGGAGACGTACCGCAAGCCTTATACCTATACGGGTCAGTAAAGGCATTCTTGAGAGCAGATAGTCTGTCCTGGGTAGCCACTTGTCTTCCAAGTCTGCTGCCCCAAGAATAAAACTTTCGCCACCTCTTGGGATCACGCCCTTTCCCATGGCTGCAATTACCCTGGCTTCAGTATCACGCAATACCTTGTAAGACATATCAAACCTCCATCAGATTCATAAATAATGCTGTTATACAAAGCAACCTTTATATCTAATAAAAAAACCTAGTCTAATTATAAAACCAAGTCAATCAGTTTTTGCCCATAGATACCAGCTATAGCCCCCTGCATAGAACAGATTCCCCGATGTAGAGATTAAAGTTCCCCCCAAAGTCTAGACAAAAAATTGGTGACCTTGAGCTTTTCTTCGCTATAATTTTGCAGGTGGGAATCCTAACTAGGGAGCCGCTAGCTACGGGTCTGAAAACGAATCTTGGATTCATGGGGTCAGCCCTTGGCGGGATCCCATTATTTCATTTATCCCTCCAAGCCTGAGCCTTTTTATTCTCAGCCCTCGCTTTTTCCACGAGCTCTTTGTCCAGATCGATATCTAAGGGGTATAAGCCCGTTTCATCAGGGGCCAAATACAGACTCAATGCCCCTTGAGGGCAATGCTCTGTGCAGAGACCGCAACCCCAGCAGAGATCTTTTTTGTACTCTCTTTTTCCATCCTCATTCATGATCATGGCGTTGAAATGGCAGATCTCTGTACACTTTCCGCAGTTTTTGCATGCATCTTCGTTGATAGAAACTAGATAGCCCGATGGTGCTTGGCTTTTGATCTTCCTTCCGTACTTCAGTTGTCCTGCACTCAGTTGAGTATGAAGGGCCACACATATTTCCGGTCGACAACTGCATAACACCCCTGTTTTTCCGCCTGTTGCAACCTTGCAGTACATTGTGTTTATCGAACCTTTCGACCGCTGATACTCTATAATGTCAAGAGCCTCTTTCTGAGTTATCCTCCTGACATGAGACTTTTCACCATGTTCAAGCCAAAAGTCAGTTAGTTTTTTCCCAATTGCTATACAACAATTGATGTCCTCTGGGGGTAAAGGATCAGACTGATCCTGCATACTCAACCTTCACGGGCAGTCCATCACAGCAATGTGTTTAGGCTCCTCAAAAAGTATCTTTTTAGCATATTTAAAGGGTATAATCCTCCCTGTGCTGTCTTCACCAATAGTCACATCCTCTTTCAAGGTTAAAACCTTTGTGACATCCTCCAAAGACATCACCTTTGCGTGGTAGCGTTGAAAAACAGAATCAACAATAGACTTAAAAATATGGGTTGGCCTTTTCATCTCCAGACTTTCAAGGCCTTTCACAAGGCTTAATAAAGGATCCCAGATCTTAAGGACAGTCTTCACATAATTTGTATAGTGGCCAAAGTATAAGTACATGTGAAATGCCTTATCTAATCGCCACCAGCCATGCATCTTAATGGCTTCTTTCATTGACGGCTTCATATCTTATCCCTCTATAATCTACATTCCGCAGCTATTCGCCCCGGATAAAGAACCAAAGTGTAGGCTATACCGATCATTTTTAGTCGCTTCATGGAGCGACTCGCGACCAGTCATGAACCGCTCCGTAAAAATTGACTGGCATCTAAGTCATTCTGTTGGCCTTTCATCTATGATCCTGGTTGCCTTAAGGTTCGCTGGGTCATAGATCTCGGAAAGGTCTTCTACGAATTCTATCTTTGGTCTTAGTTCCACAGCACGTTGCACCTTATCGGTCAGGGTAGCCTCCAATTTCTTTCGATCCATATCTTTTTCAACACCTACCTTAAGCTTTAGCAGATCCATAGAATATGGGTCATCTTTTCTCTCCTTTGTAACAATAAACTGATATTCCAACACACCTTCTGTATTGACCACGGCATCGCACATGGTTATAGGATTAATAAGGGTCCCTTTGACATTGAGCAGCTCCTTTGTCCTGGTGCCATAGGTACTGCCCGCCGTTGTTATGAGACGGGCATCATTACGCCCGCAGTAAGGGCAGGTTTCATGTATTATAGCCACTATGTCTCCCACCAGATACCTGAGCAGACAAGTCCCTCTTCGGTCAAGGTGCGTAATAGCAAGAAGTCCAGGTTCTCCGTCTGGTTTTCTCTTACCTGTCTTCTCGTCAACTGCCTCAAGGAACATCTCTGGTAGCCCTGTATGACAACCACCTAATTCAGTACATTCCTGGAAGGCAGCCTGACATTCTGTAAATCCAAAGGCATTACTTATGAAGATCTCTCCTGCCCCCATATTCTGTAGACGCCGCCTCATATCATCCCGCATACCTTTAGGAACAGCCTCTCCTAATGCCTGGACCTTACTGATCCTGGAAAAATCCCTGCCCTGCTCCTCTGCCGACATAATCAGACGCCTGATATAGGAGCCAATTCCAGACAGCGCAGTTACTTTCTTTTTTTCTATGTCTTCAATGGCCTGTTGCATGGAACGATGGATATTGTGAGGAAAACCTGGAAGTGGAGCTCCTGTAAGCCCAAATGCCATGCTCATCCCTGCAGAAGCAGCAAAATGCCATGTCCGATAAAACCCGATATGAGGGACAAAATGAAAGGGGAAGAGATTCATCACAATGTCATCAGGTTCAAGATAGCCAATCTTACAGCCAATCCTGAAACCCCAAGTAAGTAAAAACATATCATAAGTGGTATTATAGAAGCGAGAAGGCATGCCTGTTGTAGTGCCTGTAGTATATGTGATGTCATAGAGTATATACTCCATGATATTGTTAAAGTCCTGTTCCAATTTAAAGGACTCGCCCCTGTCAGCCATAAAGTCAGCCTTGGTGGTAAGTGGGATTTTTTCCAGATCATCTGTAGTCTTAATGGATTTTGGATCAAGCCCCCATTCCTTGAATTTTTCGCGGTAGAAAGGACTAAATTTTTCCAGACGCTCCATCTGCTTTGGAAGCTTGGAGTTCTGAATATCCTCTATCTCCTGCATGCTCTTAAAAGAGGGATCATAAGGCTGGTCTTCTTTGTACATTGGGATACTATTGATCCACTCCATTATCTCATCCGGATTTCTCGGCACCCTAAACGGTTTTGACATAATTAATCCTCCTTAAATTATTTTTTTGTATCTCTAAGGCTAACAGTCCTACTCCTTCTCCCTTCTTCATTGATGTCCTTTCTCCTTCAGTTGATATGGGAAACTATCTTGAACTTCTCGAGGAAGTTCAAGCTCTCTTATTGAGAATCAAAAGGTAAGGCCTGGTTCCACCCCTATCTACTGCTCTTTCACAGAGCTCCTTATAAACCTCCGTGTCCTGGTGGACACAACCAAGCATGAAAATATCCTCGGGATGGGGGTTCTTTCGCTTGCCTGAAATATTTTTTTGATACATCGTAGGCTCGCTTACGGGCCGGGTGATCCCTATTTGCCCTTCGGGCTCAGGAGGGATCGCTTCTCCTTTAGCTTCGCTTGGATGTATTAGCAAAAAACGCTTAAAGGATAAGCTCAAGAGTCCCCCATCCCTCCTCTCGTAAAGTATTCTTATAGCCTTATCCCCCTAAGCCTAATGTCTCGTGCCTATAAAACGGAGAACGGAGAACGGCATTTTCATATAAACGCGTATGAGCGATCCACGCTCACAACGAAGGATGAAAACACCCTTCCTAGGGATGGGTTCCTCTCTCGCTTGCCTGCATCGCTCTTTGATACATCCTTTAGGCTTGCTTACGGG
>JAGGYK010000260.1 GCA_021162585.1 Deltaproteobacteria bacterium | reverse complement strand
CTTCAAACTCCATCTTTTTGTTGTCTTTTATCCTCGCTGTCACATACGCGATTACCTGCTCCATATCCTCTTTCAAACTCCAATCGAGAATGTCCACAAACTCTTTATCCACCATGGAGTAGGCGCATAATAACCTTTCCAGATAGATTAGACATCTCCTCACTACAAAGCGTTCATTTTTATCCTCAATATTGAGGGGCATGCTTCGATGTTGGGACATGGAATGCCTTTGTTTCATGATTTCCTCCCTATTGTTCGTTAAAGTTTTAAAATAAGCGGTTTTTAGAGAAAAGAATTTCTGTTTGTTTCATGATTTCCTCCTTTTTGTTCGATAAAGAGAACAATAACACAGGGATATTCCATATTACGGAACATCTTAAAAAAATTTGGGGGGTGTTATATGCCTGAAAAATTAAGTCCTTACAGATCTTACGGGCAGAAACTCATCAGTCTTTTTGCAAGACTTTTGTTTTCAGGAGAAAAACATTCCCTTATAGAATTGTCCCAGATGCTGGGTTGTTCAAAACAGACTGTCTTACGTCTGGTGGAAGATATACGGATGTCATATGATGTGGATATTGAGGAAACCATGAAAGAAACCAGAAGGTATTACCGCATAAAAACAGCAGGCCGAACACCACCCACCCTCCCCCTTACAGATATGGAGATAAATGTGCTCCTGTCAGAGAGGAGGGAGAGGAGGGGTCAGGTCAAGTCTACGTTTGACCTTTGTTTTTAATTAAACAGGCATAGCTCGGTCAGCAGCGTGCTTGAACGGACAAGAGAGAAGCTGAAAAAGGATCGCAAATTTAGGAAACGGCTTGAAGAGATAGAAAAATGTTAAATAAAGGTCAAACGAAGACTTGACCCCTTTCGATGACAGGGCTCGGGATTGACCACTATTACTACCAATGACAAAGGCCAGACTACCAGATCTGTTATGGATGCTCAGGGTCTTTTGGCTCAAGTCATAGACAACGATGGGAATATCACTGAGTATACCTATGATGCCTTTGGGAATCTGATCGAGATTGAAGACGCATCCGGTAATATCACAACCATGGAGTATGACATCAGGGGTCGCAAAACCAGTATGGATGACCCGGACATGGGCAAATGGAGCTATGTCTACAATGGCTTTAGTGAACTCATCAAGCAGACAGATGCCAAGGGCCAGGTTGTTGAGATGGAATACGACAAGCTCGGACGTATGACAAGACGTACTGTACCAGGAGGCGGAGGGCCCAACTGTTTCTTCTCAGCAGCGTCTTTTGCAAAAGAGAGTACAGAAACCCTCATCTGGAAGTGGTATTATGATAGTGTGGCACATGGGAAAGGGAAACTTGCCAAGGTGACAGGGCCTGAAGGCTATCAAGAGGAATATGCCTATGACACAAAAAGTCGCCTGCATGAGGTAACTACTACTATTGAGGGTAATACCTATGTGGTCAAGACCGACTATGATGAAACTTATGGACGCCTTGATAAGGTGACCTATCCAGCCGATCGTCTTGTCGTGAAGTACAGTTATACCAATTGGGGTTATCTTGAGAAGGTGGAAAATGCAGTCAGTCATAAGGTGTACTGGGAGGCGGATGAGCTCAATGCCCTTGGCCAGATTACACAGGAAAGCCTGGGCAACGATCTCACTACCGAGCGGAACTATGATGTGATCACTGGACGTCTAATAGGGATTTCCACGTATAAAGGGGGAGATTATGTCCAGGCCCTCACATACGAATACGATAATCTGGGTAATCTCCTTAACCGTGGTGATACTGCCAAGGGTCTTATTGAGGATTTTACCTATGATGGACTCAACCGCTTAAAGGAAGTAAGGTTAAATAGCACCCTTACCAAGACATATGATTATAATGCCATTGGCAACATCACTTATAAGTCTGATATGGGCTCCTATACATATGGTTTTGGTGCAGCAGGTCCACATGCAGTGACAAAGATAGGCAGCGTAAAATATACCTATGACAAGAACGGCAATATGATTAACGACAGCTCTGGCCGGACATTTGAGTATGATGCCTTTAATAAGCCTGTGACTATAACCAAAGGTGATGCTAGTGCCTCTTTTGTCTATGATGCGTCTCATAACCTTATCAAGCAGACTTTAAGCCAAGGAGCAACTGATACTACGACCATATATATTGGGGACCTCTATGAGAAGGTGACTACTGGCAGTCAGACCGAATACAAGCACTATATCAAGGCAGGCAAAAAGGTCATCGCTATCTATACTAAGAGAAGCAACGGCACGGAGAATACCTATTACTTGCATAAGGATCATCTGGGTTCCATCGATGTTATCACCAATGAAAGTGGGCAAGTAGCTGATATGACTGAAGATGCCTTGAGCTACGATGCCTTTGGTAAGAGGCGGCTGCCTGATTCATGGGAAGATACAGAGGTGCTGCTTACCTGCCAGATTACAAAGCACGGTTTTACAGGCCATCTGCACCTCGATGATCTTGGCCTTATATATATGAAAGCCAGGGTTTATGATCCCTATCTCGGGCGCTTTATAAGCCCTGATCCCATTGGCGAGTCATATGTTAATCCGCAGGGCCTTAACCGTTACAGCTACTGTAACAATAATCCTTTAAGATATATAGATCCGACGGGATATGATAGTTATGGTGGTTTTGGTGATCCTGGTAGTGGTGATTATAGTGATTATGCTGGTCCTTCTGGTATGAATTGGGATAATGATAGTCATGGTAGCTCGTCTAACAGCTGGGGGGATGGAGGCAGTTATAGCCCCGGGATTGATTTCAGTGGCTATCGTGATGCTTATTGTGATTTGAGTCACTATTATACTGATACTACACTTTCTATTTCTAGTGATGGTTTGTATACGTCCACTACTTTGGATGCTAGTTGTTCTCTCTCTAATGTTGGAGGCATTGGAGATCCGCTGGGCCCGATAAACACTACTCTTAATATCCAAACGGAAACTTGCTATGATTTAACTCCTCGTCCGTGGGACCTTGACCCAGGTACATATTATGTTTCAAGGGCTATAGACAATCCGATGTTTTTCAACAAACAATGGGGCCCTGTTCATCATGAGTTCATCCTTGATGTTCATAAGGATAAATCCTATGAAACTTATGGAATAACAGCTCCGGGGTTATTCAATACACCTGCTGAGTTTAGACACACCACTGAGAGCTATAAGGGACCGTCATGGGATAATAACTATTGGACACATGATGCAACGGTATATAGTGCTCCAGATGTTGACCAAGCAAAGTTGATAGAGAGCATGAAGGATTATGAATCGGGCGATAAATCCTGGGATTATAACATCCTAACTCACAATTGCCAAGATTGGACAGAAGAGGAAATAGAGAATGCAGGTGGTGAATATCCTGGTAAACCGGTATACAAACAATATTAGCTATGAATGGGAAAATTAGGAGGAGGCGGACATGAGGAAGCTTACTCGCTTGATAAAATATAGCTTGTGTAACAAAATTATTGTGATTACTGTGATATTATTTGTTATGGTACTTAGTGCTGAGGGAGCAGAGGTGAAAGAGATGAGGGGAAAGATAGTTTTTTCAACTATTGAGTCTGCTCGAAGTATATTTAACATCATATATCTGGATAAAAAGGACACTTGGAAAAATCCTGTGAGATTCACTTTGCCTCATAAGGGAGATAGAGCACATTCTTTGGTTTGGCTTCCAGATGGAAAGAACATCTTGTTTCACTATTCTGAGTGGAGTTCTGGTGTTAGAAAGGAATACCTTGCTACCATTAACGAGGATAATCATAGGGTGACCCCCTTTGAATTCCACAAAATCATCTTGCCTGACAACTATAAGAGGGATTATGCATGTCCAAAATTATCTCCAGATGGGTCTCTTCTAGGAGCAGTAGCTTATGGGAAAAGAGGCGTCCAAATACTAGTCTACAATTATTCTACCAAAAATTTGACTATCTGTGATAAAGTATCACATTGTGCTCCAAGGTTTTCATGGTCTCCGGACAGCAAATACATTGCGTTTGAAACATATGAAGGACCTGGGGAAATCGCTGTTTGGGAACTGGAGAGTAATAATATAAGGATCTTGGATAAAGGACGAAATCCAATATTCAATCCTTTGGACAAAAGTATTTACTATATCGGTCTTGACAAGCATCTCTATGCAATAGGTATTGATGGGAGCAGGCGACATAGGGTAGATAATAGGGACTGGAGTTGGACATTTCCAATTGGTTTTTCAAAAGATGGACAATATCTCTTCTTTACTGATGGAGTAACTCATTTATGGGAAGCACTTGGCGGGCTGGAAAGGCAGGCAATCTTTGTCTTTGATCTTAATTCGCACAAAAAAAAGAGAATAAGCAAAAGATATCCAATTATTGAAGGTCTGTCTTTATTCGAAGATTGAATTGAAGAATTCCCATCCGCTGGGAAGATGGGGTCAAATCTTCGTTTGACTCTTGTTTTTGATTATGATATCTAAATGACATGGTCAGACCATTGAGAATAGAATATCCGGATGCGTGGTAT
>JAGGYK010000136.1 GCA_021162585.1 Deltaproteobacteria bacterium | reverse complement strand
TGATAGAGCAGATAACCCCACAGATAACACCCCTGAGAATCTCTTACCAGTCGGATTGTCGGCTCTCTGTAATCCTTGATTGAACCGGAAAGGTTTTGTTTGACAAAGAACAATGGTATCTGATCAAATGCCTGGCGGCAGACAGGCCTTTGTCTGAATGTTGTTCTGAGGTCTTATGCGAGGAGGAAGTGTAACAAAACCCTGCTCTTCCAGTCTAAGCAAGAGATCCCTTGAGGTACATTCTTTAAGTTTGCCATTGGGTTGTTTCTATACCCATGCCTCGCATAATACCCGGGAGATATAACTTCTTCCTCTATCATAATGCCGGCTATCGTTTCTTTGACAAAGGCAATATCGTTTGCATCAAGCTGCCGTGACCGGTATCGAAAAAGTATTGATTCCATGTAGTTCCCCCAATATTGAAGAACTACATACCAAATTATCGAACCTGTCGCCAGCCCTTTTTTTAACTTTTTTCAAAGAGCTAAAGTGTTACGTCAGATTTAGTGTATATGTCATTTCGAATATCAGGGAGAAATCTTGTCTTTTTAGCATGTTATAGAATAAAAATTTCTCGCTTTGCTCGAAATGACAAGTTATTGTGACTTTTTGCGATAGATTCTCTATCTTAGAGTTTCCTTGGCACATTCAAATGGCACCACATCCTCTCCTCCTCGCTCATTACTAATATCTCTCCCTTCATCATGGGGACATATTAGCTTTGGTAACACATGATGTCGATACTAACTTGACACCCAAACACTGCTTAAGTTAAACCTTAAGTATGCGATACAATAAGAATACAAAATATATCTTCATAACAGGTGGGGTACTTTCTTCTCTAGGAAAGGGTCTTGCTGCTGCCTCTATAGGTGCCATAATGGAGGCCAGAGGACTAAAGGTCACGAATATTAAACTGGATCCATATATCAATGTAGATCCAGGGACAATGAGCCCGTTCCAGCATGGTGAAGTCTTTGTCACAGATGATGGTACAGAGACAGATCTTGACCTGGGGCATTATGAAAGATTTACATCATCTACCTTAAGCGCAAAGAACAATTTTACCACAGGCCAGGTCTATGACTCAGTGATCCAAAAAGAGCGCAAGGGAAAATATCTTGGTAAGACAGTGCAGGTAATTCCCCATATTACAGATGAGATAAAGTCAAGGATAAAAGATGCTGCCAAAGGCTATGATATTGCTATTATAGAGATAGGTGGTACAGTAGGTGATATTGAATCATTGCCATTCTTAGAGGCCATCAGACAGTTTAGTTTTGACATGGGCAAAAATAATGTACTCTACATACATCTCACTCTAGTCCCCTATATAAAGACCGCAAAAGAATCAAAGACAAAGCCCACGCAACACTCTGTCCAGAAACTACGTGAGATCGGGATACAGCCACAGATCATTCTATGTCGTACAGAGAAAAGACTCTCTCAAGAGTTGAAGGAAAAGATAGCCCTATTTTGCAATGTTGAAAAGGATGCAGTTATAAATGCCGCTGATGTAGATAGCATCTATCAGGTCCCACTGGAGTTCCACCATGAAGGGTTAGATGATAAGATAGTGGAATATTTAAACATATGGACCAGAGAGCCTCAGATGCAGGCCTGGGAGGATTTCCTCTATAAAATCAAGCATAGGGATCACGAGGTAAACATCGCTATAGTGGGGAAATATGTTAAGCTCACTGAATCCTATAAAAGCCTTAACGAGGCACTTGAACATGGAGGTATAGCCAATAATACAAAGGTAAATCTAAAGTTCGTAAGTTCTGATAATCTTAAAAGTAATTCGAATATAGGTAAATATTTCAAGAACATACATGGAATATTAATACCTGGCGGTTTTGGAGAACGGGGTATAAAAGGAAAGATCATTGCCGCACAATATGCCAGGGAAAATAATATACCATTTTTTGGCATATGTTTAGGTATGCAGATTGCTGTAGTAGAGTTTGCCCGCCATATATGCAATATGGAAGGAGCTAACAGCACAGAATTTGATCCAGACACACCATGGCCAGTGATAGACTGCTTGCCAGGGCAGAAAGGGCTCACGCAAAAAGGCGGGACTATGCGACTGGGGGCCTATAGATGCAAGATTGAGTCAAAAACAAAGGCTATGATGGCCTATGATACCACTGAGATTTTTGAAAGACACAGGCATAGGTATGAGTTCAACAATAAATATGAAGAAAAGCTCGCAAGTTTCGGGATGATTATTAGTGGGCGTAATCCATCCGCCAAAAGCGGATCCCTGGTTGAGATCATTGAATTAAGGGATCACCCATGGTTTCTCGGATGTCAATTTCATCCTGAATTTAAGTCAAAGCCCATGAAGCCGCATCCTTTATTTAATGAATTTATCACTGCGGCACTCAAGTACAGTGAACAGATATGAAAAAGGTAAATGTAAGAGGAATTACAATAGGTGGGGGTGACCTTGTATTGATTGCAGGGCCATGCGTGATAGAGTCAAGGACCCACGCTATATATATGGCTCATGCCCTAAAAGAGATTACATCAAACTTAAGTATACCTTATATATTTAAGACATCCTTTGACAAGGCCAATAGATCATCTATAGACGCATATCGAGGGCCTGGCTTAAAAAAAGGCTTGGATATCTTGGGCGAGATAAGACAAGATTTAGGTATACCAATCACATCAGATATACATACTCTAGACCAGGCCTTACCTGCCTCAAAGGTCCTTGACCTTGTACAGATACCTGCATTTTTGTGTAGACAGACAGATCTGCTGTTGGCTGCAGGTAAAACAGGGCTGCCTATAAACATAAAAAAGGGGCAATTTATGGCTCCATGGGATATGATAAATGTAATAAAAAAGGTTGAAAGTACAGGCAATACTCAGATACTTTTAACAGAAAGGGGCACATCCTTTGGCTATAATAATCTTATCTGCGACTTTAGATCTCTTGCCAGTATGAGATCCCTTGGAAAGCCAGTGGTGTTTGATGTCACCCATAGTCTCCAGCTCCCTGGAGGTAAAGGAGATTCATCTGGGGGAAACAGGGAATTTATTATTCCTCTTGCCAGGGCTGGGGTGGCTTTTGGTATAGATGCTCTGTTCATGGAGGTACATGATAACCCTGAGCATGCCCTAAGTGATGGCCCAAATTCTTTGAGACTATCTGATCTTGATAAAGCATTAAAACAAATTCTTGATATAAAGAAGGTGGTAGGGTGAAACAAATAAAGGCTCTTGTTTTAGATGTTGATGGTGTACTTACAGATTCCAGCATATATTTTACAGATAAAGGCCAGGAAATAAAGGCGTTCAATGCCAAAGATGGTCATGGAATAAAAATGATTATGAGGGCAGGCATCCAAGTAGCTATTATCACCGGCAGAAAATCAAAGGCGCTTAAGTACAGGGCACAAGAGTTGGGAATAGAACATGTCATAGAAGATGCCAAAGATAAAAAAGAGGCATTGAAAAAGATTGCAATAAAACTAGGTATAGATCCATCAGAGATTGCTTATATGGGAGACGACGTGGTAGATCTTCCTGCAATGGCTCTTTGTGGGCTTAGCGTTGCACCATCAGATGCAATAGATCTGGTAAAGGAAAAGGTTGACATAGTCACAGATAATCCTGGTGGTAAGGGATCTGTAAGGCAAGCAATTGAGATTATACTTAAGTCTCAAGGTCTCTATGACAAGGTAATGGAGCGTTATGTGGCATAAGTGGTTGATTGGTATATTTATTGTAGTTGGCATAAGCCTGATATTGAAATCAGGAGAAGTAGGCCCAGTTAAAAATAAAGAGAGAAGTGACACGTTGCGTTTAATGAGTAATATCTATATGTTGGAGAAAAACCTGGATGATGGCTCATCTATAAAGTTGTATACAGACACAGCCATACAATATACAGACAATACAATTGCCTTGGGGGAATTTGAGGTCTATACAAGTGGAGGGATTTATATAAAGGGAGAGAAGGCGCAATATAATATAGATCAATCAAAGCTGGAAGTCTTCGGCCCTATTATAATTAAGACACAAGATGGTGATAAGGCATACATGGATGGGCTTATTTGGGATAGAACATCCAATATAGGGGGTACAGATAGTCCTATAAAGGTTGAGGCAAAAGGTATTATAATCGAGGCAAAGAATGCCCAGTTTCGTAATGATTTCCATTTATTGAGTTTTTCAGGCGGTGTAAATGCGAAGATATATAATAATTATCTTGGTCCTTAGCTCATTTGTCCCTTGGATAACAAGAGCTTCCGATCTAAAGGATAAGGCTGTACCTACCGATATTGTAGAAATAGAGGCTGATAGACTAGATGTATATACAAACAAAGGAGAGGCTATATTTACCGGCAATGTAAATGCTATAAAAGGAGACATGAGTTTGCAGTGCAAGAGGCTTCAGATGCTTTATAATAAATCTACAAATACGGTAAGCCAATTGATTGCAACAGGTGATGTTTATATTTTATGGCAAGACAAACAAGGCAATTGCAATCAGGCCAAATATTTACTGGATGAGAAAAAGGTGATCTTAACAGGTGATGTTGTAATTATAAGAGGAGAGGAAAGGATATCCGCTCAGTTGATCACAATAGATATGGTTTCAGGTTATCAACTAGCAGAAGGACAAGGTGGTAGGGTAAAGATCAGGGTAGAATCAGACCAGGAAACAGGGATATTTCAATGGAACCGTTAACACTTAAAGCTGTTGGTCTTGAAAAGAGTTTTGGAGGTTGCCATATAATAAAAGGGGTTGACCTTAAGTGCCCCCCGGGAGAAATAACCGGTCTATTGGGCCCAAATGGTGCAGGAAAGACTACCACCTTTTATATGATTGTGGGCCTTATAAAACCAGATAAAGGTAAGGTATATATTGGTGAGGCAGAGCTGACAGGAATGGGGCTTGCCCAGAGGGCAAATAAGGGTATTGGTTATCTGCCTCAGGAACCATCTGTGTTTAGAGGTCTTAGCGTAGATGAAAATATCAGGGTGCCATTAGAGGCAAAAGGATTAAAAGGGGATAGGCTAAAGAAAGAGTTAGATACTATCATAAAGGGGTTTGGGCTAGAAAAGGTAAGGAAAAATAAGGCATTATCTCTATCTGGTGGAGAGAGGCGTAAGCTTGAGATAGCTCGTGCATTGGCTCTAGATCCCTTATATCTACTGCTTGATGAGCCCTTTTCTGGTATAGACCCTATAACAGTTAAAGACCTTCAGGGTATGATCATGGACTTGAAAAAAAGAGGAATTGGTGTCATTATTACAGATCATAATGTAAAGGAAACGCTCAGGATATGTGATAGGGCATATATCCTACATCAGGGTGTGGTAATAGAAGAGGGGGAACCTTTATCGGTGATAAAAAACGATCAGGTTCAAAAAATATATGTTGGAGATGATTTCTCCCTGAATTAGGAGAACGGGTTTATGGCACTAGAGTTAAAACAACATCTGAAAATGACTCAGCAGCTTATAATGACGCCACAGCTCCAGCAGGCTATAAAGCTCCTCCAGCTGTCCCGGCTGGAGCTTAAAGAATATATTGAACAAGAATTCCAGGCAAACCCCTTACTTGAAATAGATACTGAACCATCTCCTCCAGAAGAAAAAGATGGCGTAGAGGATCAGGGTCTAGATACAAGTAAAATTGAACAGAGCAGGTGGGAGGCATACCTAGAGAGTTATGGCCAGGAGCGTATCCCACAACATTATGAAGGGGAAGAAAGGTCTTATCTAGAGGCCATAGCAACAAGGGCCGAGGGCCTCACAGAGCATCTCTTGTGGCAACTTAGATTAAACCACTTTACCGAGAGGCAGCGCATAATAGGGGTCTTCATTATAGGGAATATAGATAGTAATGGATACCTTTCTACTGACATAGATACAATATGTACTGCAACAGATACAACAGAAGAAGAAGTCATATCTGTGCTCAAGCAGATACAAACATTTGATCCTGTAGGTGTGGCCAGTAGAGATTTAAAAGAGTGTCTTTTTGTACAGGCGAGGATTTTTGGATTTACTGATAGCATTGTCTGGAAGATCATAGATTCTCACCTTGAAGACTTGCAGACAAAAAATTTTGATAAAATTGCTCAAGGCCTTGGTGCAACTGTAGAAGAGGTATCTTGGGCAGCACAAATAATTTCAAAGATGGAGCCTAGGCCTGCTAGGAATTATTCAGACGAGCCACAACAATATATTGTACCAGATATATATGTATTTAAGGTGGATGATGATTATATGATAGCACTCAATGAGGAAGATATCCCAAAATTAACACTGGACAAAGAGTATCAGTGCCTATTAATCTCGGATAAAACAGGGCAATTGACAAAGGATTATCTAACAGAACGACTCAAATCAGCTCAGTGGCTGATGAAAAGTATTCGACAGCGCCAAAGCACCCTGTGTAAGGTTACTGCTAGTATAATGAGGTTCCAGAAGGATTTCTTAGACCATGGGATAAACCATCTAAAGCCACTGGTGCTTAGAGATGTAGCAGATGATGTTGGTATGCATGAATCCACCATTAGCAGGGTCACATCAAACAAATATGTCCATACCCCTCAAGGAATATTTGAGCTGAAATTCTTTTTTAGCAGTGGTATCGCAAAGAGCAATGGCGGATTTATGGCCTCTCAGAGCGTAAAAAATGAGATTGAAAATCTTATAAAGGTTGAAGACCCTAAAAATCCGTTAAGTGATCAGGTCATTACAGTAAAATTAAGAGAAAAAGGTATCGCCATTGCTAGACGTACAGTAGCAAAATATCGGGAGGTAATGGGGATACTGCCTTCAAATAGAAGAAAGAAACATTATTAATTAAATAAAATCAAGGCAGTCACAAATTTTAAAAGTAGGAGGTGCTATGCAGATAGATATAACTTTCAGAAATTTGGAATCATCGCAGACCCTGAGAGGGTATGTAATAAAACGGCTATCCAAGATAGATAAATATATTGATAGGTTAGGGGAGGCCCATGTTGTATTATCTGTAGAAAAGATAAGACATAAGGCCGAAGTCACACTCAATGCTGATGGTATGATGATAAATGCAGTAGAGATTACAGAAGATATGTACTCAGCTATAGATATGGTAATGGATAAGCTAGAAAGGCAGGTAAAGCGTTATAAAGAAAAGTCTCAAATGAAAAAGGGCTCTGGTTCCAGGGGACATATAGCCGAACAGCCCCCTCTAGAAGAGATGGAGAAGAAACCAAGGATCATTCACGAGGAAGATTACTTTGTAAAGCCTATGAGTGTGGATGAGGCTGTGGGGCAGATGGACTTCTCAGACAATGACTTTATAATCTTCCATAATACAGAGACTAATAATATAAATCTTCTTTATAAAAGGGATGATGGGGGTCTTGGATTAATAGAGACTGGAAAATGAAGATTGTAGATATATTAAAACCAGAATGTGTAGTCTTTGATATCAAAGGGGAAACTAAAAAGGATATCTTAGCTGAACTTGCCAGACCTATTACAGCAGCCTATGACTTAGATCTCGATGAAATGGTAACTGTATTACTTAGCAGAGAAAAGCTGGGTAGTACTGGAATAGGAGATGGTGTTGCAATACCTCATGGGAAGATTAGTGGCCTTAGATCCGTAGCTGCATCTATTGGTAAGAGCTTTAAAGGGCTTGATTTTGATGCCTTAGATGGAAAACCCTGTCACATATTCTTTTTACTTATGGCCCCGGCTAATTCTACCAGTGGTCATCTCAAGGCGTTGGCCAGGGTATCTATGATGCTAAAAAAAAATGAGTTCAGGAATAAGCTTATGAAGGCATCCTCTGCAGAGGAAGTTTACGATATTATCGTAGAGCAAGATAATAGTGTCCCTGAATAATATACCAACAGTTTGCAGGGATTAGAGATTCTGCACGCGGATCGAATTCCGATATTTCTATCCAATAGTAGTTGCTTTGATTGATTTACGTCGATATAGCTTAACCTGCCTGTGGCGGGGTATCTGGATATGAGTTTTCACTACCAAGCCCATTACCTTCTGCAAGACTCTCATATCTTGACAACTCTTAAAATTTACCTGGTCGTACCTAAAACACCATATAACCTCTTAATCCCCCGAAAGGGATAATAGAAAGGCATCTCGTTCTACCTTGGCG
>JAGGYK010000271.1 GCA_021162585.1 Deltaproteobacteria bacterium | reverse complement strand
TCAATATACAGTGCATATAGTCCTTGCTTATTCTATATTTATCTTTATTTGTCTTTCTTGTATATATTCATTAAATATTATTGCCAATACCTAAATAATAAACGGAGGTCAGTATGAATCTTGACTTTAATTATTACATGCCGACAAGGCTTATCTTTGGGGTTGGAAGGTTAAAGAAGCTTGCCACAACAAGATATCTGCCAGGCAAAAAGGCCTTTATTGTAATTGGTGCAAGTGGTGCAATGAGAAAAAATGGATATCTTGATAGGGTTATTGAATACCTGAAGCAAAACAGTGTGGAGACAGTTGTTTATGATAAAATCCTTCCAAATCCTGTATCAGAGCATGTTGACGAAGGTGCTGGGATTATAAAGGAAAACAAGTGTGATTTTGTCCTTGGCCTTGGAGGTGGAAGCACTATAGACTCATCAAAAAGTATTGCTGTTATGGCTGTAAATCCAGGTAAATATTGGGATTATATAAATGGAGGAACAGGTGGTGGTAAAATACCACCAAATAGAGCGCTGCCCATCGTAGCAATACCAACAACAGCAGGAACAGGCACAGAGGCAGATCCATGGACTGTAATTACAAAAAGCGATAGCTATGAAAAGATAGGATGGGGAAACGATTATACCTTTCCTGTATTATCAATTATTGACCCTGAATTGATGGTAAGCCTTCCTGAAAAAACAACAGCTTATACAGGAATGGATGCCTTTTTCCATGCAGTAGAAACATATCTTGCAACTGTGCATCAGCCCAGCAGTGATCATTTAGCACTCGAGGCTATTAGGCTTATTACAAGGTATCTTCCTATCGCTGTTAGAGATGGGGAAAACATTGAGGTCAGAGAAAAACTTGCATGGGCAAGCACAGAGGCTGGAATCTGTGAATCTCTTTCAAGCTGCATATCCCATCATTCAATGGAACATGCTATCAGTGCATATTATCCTAATGTAGCCCATGGTGCTGGTCTTGTAATGCTTTCTGTAGCTTACTTTTCCTATATTGCCCAAAGAAATCCTGATAGATTTTCAGATATGGCAAAGGCAATGGGTGAAGACGTAGATAATATACCAGAGAAAAAAAGATCTTTTGCATTCATCACAGCTCTGAAAAGGCTTATTAAAGATATTGGCCTTGAAGATGAAAGGCTTTCCAATTATGGAGTAAAGAAGGGAGACATCAACAAGCTTGCCCAAAACTCTTTTAAAACTATGGGTGAGCTCTATCAAATAACACCTGTAAAACTAAGCCTGGACGATGTTGTAAAGATTTATGAAAACGCCTTTGCCTAGGCTTAATATTATGGGGGATATTCAGGCAGCATTTTGATACAAGTATTCAAGTTGACACAAACTTGTCAAACATATAAAAATGCACATTTTGAGTTACAGGAGAGAGGTTGTGTTTTTCTCTATGGCTGGAGAAAGAAATACTATAAATACATAAAGAGGAGGTTTTTATGAAAACACGGATGACTGAGCTTTTTGGCATCAAATATCCCATTATGCTTTCTGGTATGAGCTGGGTTAGTGTCCCTGAAATGGTAGCTGCTGTCTCTAATGCAGGCGGGCTGGGCATCCTGGCAACAGGGGTCTTGGATGCTGATGAGACAAGGAAGGCTATTCACGAAATCAGAGATCTTACTGACAAGCCCTTTGGAATAAATGCATCGCTTCTCTTTCCTGGCGCTGCTGAAAATGCTAAAGTAGCACTGGAGGAAAATGTCCCGGTCATCAACTTTGCCCTTGGTAAAGGGGACTGGATCGTAAAGGCTGCACATGAATATGGGGGAAAGGTCATTGCTACAGTTGTATATAAGCGACACGCAATGCGGGCACAAGACTATGGGTGTGATGGTCTTGTTGTCACAGGGCACGAGGCAGCTGCTCACGGAGGTGATGCAACATCTCTTGTATTGACCCCAGACATCGTGGATTCAGTAGATATCCCTGTGATTGCGGCAGGTGGCTTTGCCGACGGAAGGGGGTTGATGGCTGCGCTGGCCCTTGGGGCAGAGGGCATTGCCATGGGAACACGTTTTATGAGCACGCAAGAGAGCCCTCTTCATAAGAATTGCAAAAATCTCTCTCTTGAAAAAGGGGTAGATGATACAATCTATGGAACCCATTTCGATGGGCTTGGATGCCGGTCAGTGAAAACCAAGGCAGCTATAAAGGCATACAGGCGAGGTTTTCTGGGTCTCCCAAATTTCCTGGATGCAGCTATCAACTCCAGAGAAATGGCAAAGATGTTGAAGTTACCATATTTAAAGCTTTTTATTGGCGTTTTAATATCAGGATGGAAAAACACTGTACAGCTGGCTTACATGGCAACTGCTTTCCCTGCGCTCAAAGTTGCCACCGAAGATGGAGAGACAGAGAGAAAGGGAGTGCTACCAGCAGGACAGACCATTGGCCTGATCCATGATATCCCGACAGTCTCTGAACTAATAGAGAGGATTATAACAGAGGCAGAAGAGATACAGAAACGGCTATCCAAGATTACAAAGTAAAGCTCCCTGCCTACAAGGCGGAGTATTCTGGCAATTTTCGTAAAGTTGTAAACTCGAGAGCTTTGTATAATAGCCATATTCTCATTGCGAGCTTTAGCGAAGCAATCTCTAATTG
>JAGGYK010000263.1 GCA_021162585.1 Deltaproteobacteria bacterium | reverse complement strand
GGGCAGGACCGTAGCTGCTGCCAGAGAACAGTATCATGATGATAATGGAATTATTTTCCCTCTTAATATAGCTCCGTATCCATTTTTGATACTACCTATTGATATAAAGGCAGGAGAGGTGATGGAGACCTCTATGAACATATATAAGGAGTTAAAAGCCGGCGGTATAGATGTACTCGTAGATGACAGGGACGAGAGGCCTGGGGTAAAATTCAAGGATGCAGACCTTATAGGTGTGCCATATCGAATAACTGTAGGGCCAAAGACACTCAAGGAGGGTGTCATCGAGATAAAAGATAGAGCAAAAGGGTGTACAGAAAAGGTACCTCCTGATAAGATTATTGAGTATTGTAAATCAATAATTAAAGGATGAGGATATTAAATATTGACCGTAAGGATTAATGACATACTTGATGAAGTATCTGCATATATCCCTGATGCAGACACAAAAATTATAGAAAAGGCCTATGTCTTTTCTGCCAGAATCCATCAGGGACAGACAAGATTAAGTGGTGAGCCTTATCTTAATCATCCACTGGAGGTGGCATGGATAATCACCCAAATGCGATTAGATGCTGCATCTATTGCTGCAGGTCTACTACATGATACTATCGAGGACAGTCTCACATCAGTAGATGATATTAAGGAAGAGTTTGGTGATGAGGTTGCCTCCCTTGTAGACGGACTAACAAAGATCAGTAAGATAAGTTTTCGCTCTAAGGAGAAAAGACAGGCTGAGAATTTCAGAAAGATGATCTTGGCTATGAATGAGGATTTAAGGGTATTACTTATTAAGGTTGCTGATCGTCTCCATAACATGGAGACCTTAGAATATCACGACCCTGCCTCTCAGCATAGGATTGCCAGAGAAACTCTGGATATATATGCACCGCTGGCAAATAGGCTTGGTATATACTGGATCAAAACAAGATTAGAGGGGTTGAGCTTGAAATATCTAGATCCTGAAGGTTATGTTACCCTTAAGGCAAATCTAGATGCCAAGGCAAAAGAGAAAGGCAAATACCTTGAGGATATAATGAATCAAGTTCGCTCTGAACTAGAAAAGGTAGGCATTAAAGGTAAAGTAGCAGGAAGAATCAAAAAGATATATAGTGTTTATCAGAAACTTAAATCCCAAAATATCCCTTTTGAAAATGTTTACGATATCCTTGGGATAAGGATAATTCTTAATACAGTAGAAGAATGCTATAAGGCCTTAGGGATTATTCATTCAATGTGGAAGCCCATTCAGTTTAGGTTTAAAGACTTTATTGCCATGCCAAAGCAAAATATGTATCAATCCCTGCATACGACAATATTGGCCCCATTGGGTGAGCGTATAGAGATACAGATAAGGACCTATGAGATGGATCGTATTGCCAATGAGGGGATTGCAGCTCACTGGTGTTATAAGGAAGGGATAGAGGTAAGTGAGCATGATGGGAAGAAGTTTGCGTGGCTTAGGCAGCTTCTTGAATGGCAAAGCGAATTAAAGGACCCAAAAGAATTTTTACAGAGTGTAAAGGTAGATCTTTATCCTGAAGAAGTATATGTATTCACCCCAAAAGGAGATGTGCTTCGTTTTCCAGCAGGCGCTACTCCGCTGGACTTTGCATATAGTGTACATACTCAGCTAGGGCATCAATGCATAGGTGCCAGGGTTAATGATCAGATTGTCCCGCTACGATATAAACTTAGAAGCGGGGATGTGGTGGAGATCTTAAGATCTGCCAGGCAGCATCCAAGTAAAGACTGGCTTCGGATAGTAAAGACATCAAGGGCCAGAACCAAGATACGGGTGTGGATACATACGCAAGAGAGAGAGCAAAGTATATCCCTGGGTAAAGAGATCATAGAAAAGTCACTGAAGTCTCATAACATCTCTTTATCAAAGATCATAAAAGATGGGAGTGTGGATAAGATTGCTACAGGATTTTCTTTGAAGAGCACAGAAGACCTGTTTGCTGCGGTTGGATTTGGTAGAATATCTGCTAATCAGGTCGTCCATAAGGTTGTCCCAGAAACTGCCAAGACAGAGCGTAAGACACGCCCCTCTGATAAGAAGCAAGATATAGGAGGTGTTACAGTAAAAGGTGTTGAGAACCTTTTAGTAAGGTTTGCAAAGTGTTGCAGACCTCTGCCTGGAGATGAGGTGGTTGGTTTTATTACAAAAGGACGCGGTATTACTGTGCACAGGTCTAGCTGCCCCTATGTGTCAGATATAGACCAGCAAAGGCTGGTACCTGTAGAATGGGACAACTCTATTACAGAGATGCATGAAGTGGAATTTTCAGTGATCTGCCATGATAAACCTGGCATGCTTGGCTCAATATCAGCTACTATAGGTGCCCAAGGGATTAATATAACAAAGGCAAGGATTCAGTCTTTTGCAGATGGTACATCAACATGTCTCTTTCGTGTGTTAATAAAAGACATTTATGAACTTAAATCGCTTTTCAAAAAAATTCAAGGCCTAAAGGGTATAGAGAAACTAGAACGCCAACAATCCTTCTAAGATAAATCTTATGGAGTCCTGGGCTTTTTTACTTTTCCTGATCGAATACACTGTGTACAAACCCTTAATCTCTTTACGCCGTGTGGCGTCTCTACCCTGACCCGCTGGAGATTTGGCAACCACACCCTCTTAGTCCTGTTGTTAGCATGGCTCACATTATGCCCAGTTTGAACTCCTTTACCACATATATCACATCGTCTAGCCACTTATATACCCATCCTCCACTTTTCTACTTGTCTTTTTTGATAACTATTGGTGCCGAAGCCGGGACTTGAACCCGGACGGGAGTTACCCACCACCCCCTCAAGATGGCGTGTCTACCAAATTCCACCACTTCGGCATAACCGTATTCTTAATAACAATATATTTTCTCTAGTGTCAATATATAAAACATCAGGAAACTTCAGCTCGATATATCCTTAATTTCGTAATAATCACTCTGCGGCTTATCACTGAATAAGTAATGCTAAATAGATACCCAATCTCTGTATATGAAAATGCCGTTGTCCGTTCTCCGTTTTATAGGCATGAGACATTAGGCTTAGGGGGATAAGGCTATAAG
>JAGGYK010000226.1 GCA_021162585.1 Deltaproteobacteria bacterium | reverse complement strand
ATATTATATTGCATGTGCATCTGATACGATAATTGCCCTGCCTTCTAAATATAAAGGGGCCTATAATAGAAGCCACATCATATATCGAGACCATTGATAAGTATAAAGATGATAACTCCATAAAGGCAATTGTTGTTCGTATAGATAGTCCAGGCGGCAAGGTAGGCTCTTCTCAAGAGATTTATTCAGCTTTGGTCAAATTAAAGGAGAAAAAGCCAGTGGTGGTATCAATGGCATCTATTGCTGCATCTGGTGGATATTATATTGCATGTGCATCTGATACGATAATTGCCCTGCCAGGTACCCTCACTGGAAGTATTGGTGTCATTGCAGAATTTATAGATGTCAGCGAAGGGTTGCAAAAGTTGGGTGTAAAGGCAGAAAGCATAACAAGCGGGAAGATGAAGGATGCAGGATCTCCATTCAGACACATGACGGACAAGGAACGTGCCTACTTTGAGTCAATGGTAAAAGATGTATATGAACAGTTCATAGAGGTTGTCTCAGCCAGCAGAAAACTTTCTATGTCCGAGATAAGGCATCTCTCAGATGGTAGAGCATTTACCGGAAGACAGGCGTATGAATTAGGGCTGATTGATATGCTGGGGGGGCTAAATGATGCAATAGATAAGGCAAAAGAACTCTCAGGTTTGAAGGGTAAGGTTAGAATAATCAAACCAGAGAAACGATTTGGACTTATTGAATTTATGACGAGGTTATTGAATGGTTATTATCCTATATTGCCTCAAAGGAACAGCATTTCAAGGCAATACCGCCTTGAATACAGTCTATACTAAGGAGAATAGACCTTATGGATACGGGAATCGAAGAGGCCCTGACGTTTGATGACGTACTTTTGGTGCCAGCACGATCAGAGATTACACCAAATGAGGTAGATATAAGTACGTATTTGACCAAAGAGATAAAGTTAAACATACCCCTAATTAGTGCTGCTATGGATACAGTAACAGAGGCTGAAACTGCTATTACTATGGCTAGAGAAGGGGGAATAGGCATTATTCACAAAAATATGCCCCCTGAAAGGCAGGCGTTAGAGGTAGACAAGGTAAAGAAATCTGAAAGCGGCATGATAGTGGATCCCATCACCATGGCCCCTGATCAAAAGATCGGGGAGGCGCTACAGGTTATGAGACGTTATAGTATATCAGGTGTTCCTATTACAGTCGGTAGGAAGCTTGTAGGTATCCTTACCAATAGAGACCTGAGATTTGAGACCAAGATGGATTTGCTTATAAAAGACGCTATGACTCATGAAAACCTTATAACTGTTAAAGGAGAGATAACCCTTAAAGAAGCAAAAAAATTGCTTCATAAATACAAGATAGAGAAATTACCTGTGGTAGATGATGATTCCAATCTTAAAGGCCTTATTACCATTAAGGATATAGAAAAGGCAGAAAGACATCCTTTTTCAGCAAAGGACTCAAAAGGAAGATTGTTAGTAGGGGCAGCAGTAGGCATACTTCCCAATGATGAGGCACGCGTGGACGCTATAATAAGGGCAGGGGTAGATATCATTGTAATAGATACTGCCCACGGAGATACAAAGTCTGTAATAGATACGATAAAGGCCATAAAGGGAGCCTTCCCAACATGTCAGCTAATAGCTGGTAATGTAGCAACAGCTGAGGCTACAACAGCGCTTATAAAAGCAGGGGTAGATGCAGTAAAGATAGGAGTTGGGCCAGGATCTATCTGTACAACCAGAGTAGTGGCCGGAGTTGGTATGCCACAGATCACAGCGATTACACAGTGTTCAGCCGCTGCAAGGAGATATGATATCCCCACTATTGCAGATGGAGGGGTTAAATTTTCAGGGGATATTACTAAGGCTATTGCAGCAGGGGCATCGTCTGTGATGTTAGGGTCGCTGTTTGCAGGCACTGAAGAGTCCCCTGGCGAAATGATCATATACCAAGGAAGGACATATAAGGCCTATCGGGGCATGGGTTCAACAGAGGCTATGCAAGCAGGCTCTAAGGATAGATATTTTCAAAGTGAGGTTGCTGAATATGGTAAGCTTGTACCTGAAGGCATAGTAGGCCGTGTACCATATCGTGGTCGACTTTCTGAGAATATTTACCAACTCTTGGGAGGGCTACGTGCTGGTATGGGTTATACCGGCTGTAGAGATATAAAGGAATTACAGAAAAACGCAAAAATGGTTAAGCTTACCCAGGCCGGGCTTAAGGAGTCTCATGTCCATGACGTGATTATTGTGAAAGAGGCACCAAACTATAAATTAGGATATTAAAAGGAAAATTAGACATGGGATTTGTCCACCTCCACTGCCATACGCAATACAGTCTCCTAGATGGGGCAATCAGAATTGATGACCTTGTAAAAACAACCAAAAAGTTTGACCAGGACTCTGTTGCTATAACAGATCATGGTGTAATGTATGGGGTTATTGAGTTTTACACCAAGGCTGTAAAAAAGGGGATAAAACCTATTATTGGATGCGAACTGTATGTGGCCCCCACTGATATGACATTAAAACGTCAATTACCAGGTTTGCCAAGATACTATCATCTGATATTATTGGCCCTTAATCTTCAAGGATATAAAAATTTAATAAACCTGGTCTCTATCGCGCATACAAAAGGATTTTATCATAAACCAAGGGTTGACAAAAAAGTTCTTAAGGAATTTAACCAGGGATTGGTTGCATTGAGCGCTTGCCTCCAGGGAGAGATACCTTACCACCTCTTAAGAGACAATAAACAAAAGGCTGTGGAGGCTATCGATTTTTATAGGTCCACTTTCGAAGATCGTTTTTATTTAGAAATCCAGGAAAACGGCCTTCCAGACCAACAAAAGGTAAACCCTATTATCGCGGATATGAGTAAGCGTTTTAGCATTCCTATTGTTGCAACAAATGACTGCCACTACCTTAATCCCTCAGATGCAAGGGCCCATGAGGTGCTTTTGTGCATACAGACACAGAGTACTATTAATGATAAAAATCATATGTCGTTTAATACGGATCAGTTGTACCTGAAAAGCCCCGAAGAAATGAGAGAAAATTTTTCTTGGATTCCCCAGGCAATTGAAACAAGCGGTGAGATAGCTGATCGCTGCAATGTAGAGATACCAATGGCTACCTATCACTTCCCGGTGTTCTCTCCAGAAAAGAATGGAGCTTTGGAGAAACAGATAGAGGAAAAATCGTGGGAAGGACTTAACTCTCGAATTAAAGAGGCAAACATGGCAGAATACGAAGAAAGGTTAACCAGCGAACTCAAGATAATAAATGCCATGGGCCTTGCTGATTATTTTTTGATTGTTGCAGATTATATTAACTATGCAAAGAAGCATAACATCCCTGTAGGCCCTGGCCGGGGTAGCGCCGCAGGCTCTCTTGTAGCTTATACATTAGGAATAACAGATATAGACCCCATAAGGTGGGGGCTAGTCTTCGAAAGATTCTTGAATCCGGAACGTAAAAGCATGCCAGATATAGATGTGGACTTTTGCCAGGAGGGAAGAGATAAGGTCATAGAATATGTAAGGAATAAGTATGGGTATGAATATGTAGCCCAGATCACTACCTTTGGGAACATGAAGGCAAAGGCCGTTGTCCGGGACGTAGGAAGGGCTTTAAGTATGAGCTTTAGCGAGACAGATCGGATAGCAAAGCTTATACCTGATGATCCTAAGATAACACTAGATGAGGCCATAAAAGTAGAACCTAGATTAAGAGAATTGATAGATGCTGATCCCAGGGTGACAGAACTTCTGGACATTGCTAAATCCTTAGAGGGGCTGACTAGACACGCATCTGTACATGCTGGAGGGGTTGTGATTTCTGATAATAAACCCCTTACAGACTACATACCTGTCTACAAGGATAAAAAGGGGACACTTGTGAGTCAGTACGACAAGGATTGTATTGAGCGTGTAGGGCTGATAAAATTTGACTTGCTAGGATTAAAGACCCTTACAGTTATCAGCAAGACCCTAGACATTCTTAAATCAAAAAATATTGAGATAAATATCGGTGAAATTCCTCTTGATGATAAAAAAACCTATCAGCTTATAGGCAGTGGCGACACATCTAGTGTCTTCCAATTAGAGAGCCCAGGCATGAGACAGATGTTACGACAACTAAACCCTACAAAATTCGAGGATATTATAGCTGCTGTTGCCTTATATCGTCCAGGTCCTATGACACTTATACCATCCTATATTGAGCGAAGACATGGCAGGGAAAAGATTGAATATTCTCACCCTATGCTAGAGGCTATCTTGAAGGAGACATGTGGGATTGTAGTTTATCAAGAACAGGTAATCCAGATCGCACAGATGATGGGAGGATATACGCTTGGCAAAGCTGATTTGCTAAGACGCGCGATGGGAAAGAAAAAACCATCAGAGATGAAAAAACAACGGGAGATTTTTATAGAAGGAGCAGAGAAAAAAGGTGTGCCAAAAGACGTTGCCTCAGATATATTTGCCCTTATGGAAAAATTTGCCCTTTATGGCTTTAATAAGTCTCATGCAGCTGCGTATGCATTCATTGCCTACCAAACAGCATATCTAAAGACGCATTATCCAATAGAATTTATGGCTGCAAACCTTACTCTAGATCTAAATAACACGAATAAGGTGGTAAGGCACATAGCTGAATGCAGGGCTAAAGGTATAGAAATACTCTCTCCTGATATAAACGAAAGTAGCTGGGAATTTGTAACAACTGGCGGGGGTATACGTTTTGGTCTGGGTGCAATAAAGAACGTTGGCAAATCTGCTGTAGATGCAATTATAAGGGAAAGAAAAGCAAAAGGTAAATTTAAAGATTTTCAGTCATTTATCCATAGAATAAACCTTACAAAGGTGAACAGGCGAGTGATAGAAGCCCTCATAAAGGCAGGCTGTTTTAATACCATCCATCCAAATCGTAGGGCATTAACAGAAACCTTAGATGTGTTAATAGAAGATGCTCAACGTATCGCTAAGGACAAACATACTGGCCAAAAGACATTGTTCAGCCTTAATGGATGGGATAAGGATGGCTCATCACGGAAGATACCTGATATACCAGACTGGGAGGATAATGAACGACTGCAGATGGAAAAAGATAGTGTAGGATTTTATATCACAGGTCATCCCCTTAAGGAATATACCTCTGTTATAGAAAAGTATTCCACGGCAAACTGTTTTACACTTTCAGAAAAGACAGGTAAGGTAATGATAGCTGGTATCTTACAAGGATTGAATGTAATAAGGACAAAAAAAGGGGGCCTTATGGCAAAGGCCAACTTAGAGGATCTTTATGGTAGTGTTCCTATTATCTTTTTCCCTAAATGTTTGAGTGAATACCAATCAACAATTACTAGTAAAACCCCTGTCTTTGTAAAGGCAAAGATAAATCAGCGCGAGCAGGGCAATGGAGATGAAGAGGCAGAGTACGTACAAGTAGAGCTCCTGGCAGAAGAGGTATACCCCATAGAAGATGTAAAACCAATGTCAGCAAAGGAGATATTGGTTCGAATTGATAGTAATATAGACCCTTGCCTTATCCAGAGGATAAAAGAGGCTTCCCTTATATTTAAAGGGGAGTGCCGCCTTTATTTTGAGATACATACAGACACTACTATTGTAAATGTGGATGCTGGTAAAGACTATATGGTAGATCCATCCAAAAAGTTTGTGGACAAAATGCAAGAGATCTTGGGTC
Source organism: Deltaproteobacteria bacterium (assembly GCA_021162585.1). GTDB lineage: Bacteria > Desulfobacterota > Desulfomonilia > UBA1062 > UBA1062 > JAGGYK01. The sequence continues at coordinate 1,850 of JAGGYK010000226.1, read as the reverse complement.
CTTCAGGAATAGAAGTCAAATGAAGACGAAAGATCATGATAAATTTGCTGATATAGACAAAGCGCTTAAGCGCCTGGAACATAGTATATCAAAGCTCCCAGAGATAGATGTTACAGAAATTGCTGATAAAGTAAAAACATTGCGAAGACAGCTATATAATGGGATCTCCCGGTGGGAGAGTTTGGAACTAGCAAGACTCTCTGATAGACCTGGCGCCAATGAATTTATAAATATCATATTTAATGATTTTATGGAGCTCTATGGAGACAGAATTTACGGGGATGATCCTGCTATAATAGGCGGACTTGCTACCTTGGAAGATATACCCCTTGTAGTAATTGCGCATCAGAAGCACTCTGCCAAAAAGAGAGATTATATCTATCATCACTATGGCATGGCCTGTCCTGAGGGTCACTATAAGGCTATTCGACTCATGAGATTGGCTGAAAAATTTGATAAGCCTATAGTTACCTTTGTAGATACACCTGGCGCATATCCTGGACCAGAGGCAGAATATAAAGGTCAGGCATTTTCTATAGCAAGGTGTATATCTACCATAGCATCTGTACGTATTCCTGTAATAGCCTGTATTATTGGAGAGGCCGGCTCGGGCGGGGCGCTTGCCCTTGGTTTTGGGGATAGGGTCATCATGCTGGAACACGCCTTTTATAGCGCTATATCTCCAGAAGGCTTCTCTTCTATTATCTGGGATGATACCTCAAACAAGGAGACAGCTGCCGACATACTAAAGGGTACAGGTCATGATCTTTACAATAGTGGGCTAATAGATTACCTTGTTAAAGAGCCTGTAGGTGGAGCACATAATGACCCTGCAATGGTTATGGAAGATACAAAAGGAGCAATAAAGAACTTTTTGAAAGAACTCTCTTCGATGGACAGAAAGGACATGTTGGATGCCAGGGTAAAAAAGATTAAAGGGATGATGCCAAGGGATTAAATTTGGAGCAAATTTCCCTAATACAAGGAATAAATTGCCACCTTAATATTGGTTATCTATCTGCCGAGTAGTATAAAAAGATATGGCACTATCCTTGCTATAAAGAACATCAGGAGGGGATAAGTAATGAAAATAGATCCAAATATGATTATTGGTAAAACCCTGGGCCAGACATCACATCAAAAGCATGTATCTGGTGGGGCTAAATTTGAAGACATTCTGCAAAGGATAGAGGATGCCTCAGGAAAAGATATCTCACGCATTTCCCCACATGGTATAACAGATATGATCAGTCCACCTCAGGCGGATAAAATAAAGAGCTTAAGCATCAGTGAGCAAGCCCTGGACATATTAGATAAGTATAACAAACTCCTTACAAACCCTGACATAACCTTGAAGTCACTAGCCCCCATTGTGGATGATATGAAAATAATGGGTAAGCAACTAAATGAGGTCTCTTTATCCCTGCCAAGTGATGACTCATTAAAGGAGATTGTAAATGATATTGTATCTGCCATAGACTCAGAGGTAATAAGGTTCAACAGGGGGGACCTTATAGGGTGATATGGCCTGCCTCTGTAGTAATAATAGGGCTTATTATAGGAAGCTTTTTAAACGTCTGTATATACAGGATCCCCAAAGGCAACTCCATCATCAGCCCTGGCTCTCGCTGTCCAACATGTGATATAGCAATAAAACCCTGGGATAACATACCCATACTTAGCTACTTATTGCTAAGAGGCAGATGCAGGCACTGCGGTGCAAGGATTCCTCTACGTTACCCTTTAGTTGAGGCAATAACAGCATTACTGGCGCTTGGACTGTTGTACCGATTTGGACCAACGCTTGATTTTATCATATATTTTATATGGGTATGTGCTTTAATTGTGGT
>JAGGYK010000317.1 GCA_021162585.1 Deltaproteobacteria bacterium | reverse complement strand
AGCCCATACAAGGGCGGACTGGGCAAAGGATTTGGGTGTCCCATTGATGTCTGAAAAAGGCGGGGCAGAATATCTGTTCTTTGTAGGTTGTTCAGGCGCGTTTGATGATTTAAACAAGAAGGTGGCATCCTTGTCTATGGTATCCCCGATCAATGCAGGCCCTGTATATTCCTCATCGGGTATAATATGATATACCCCGTCTGCATCGATCGTAAACTTGGCCTTTTCCTCCATATAGTTTCTGATATCCTGTATCACGTCCCTGGGGGCTAGCGGCTTATCCGTATTGAATGCCGGACACACAGAAACGCACCTGCCGCAGCGCATGCATGCCTCGGTATCAAACAGGTCTTTCCATGAATACTCCTCAACGTTGTGGATACCAAATGTTTCTGCTGTCTCGAACATCTCGGGAGGCATCACCTTAAGGGGTGGCTGATCTGTGGTATGGCGAAGAAATATATTTACAGGTGTTATGAATATGTGGAGTAACTTGGAGTACGCAATGTATATAATAAAGCTCAATGCCACGGCTAGATGAATCCACCAGATCACTGCGTGAGTATTCTCTAAGGCACTGATACTCATAGCTGCAAAAGGATAGGCAAATATCCGCCCCATAAATGAATACCACACATAATCATTCATGGGATTCCCGGGGACGAGTTCGGTTGCCTGCATACGCAAGCCTTCTACGAGAAAACCTGTTAGTATAACTGCCAGGAGAAGCCACAGGATAATCGCATCCTCTGGTTTGTGATCCAGCCACTTGGGTCTGAAAAGATATCGCCTGGCAAATGCCATTAGCACACCTATTATGATAAGAGTGCCGGCTATTTCTGTTATCAAAGAATAAATCAGATAGGTATTGCCCTCCATAAAGTGCACATGAAAGATCGGCTCTATAATATCCACCTGAAGAAAATCAAGGCCGGCACCAATAAAGAGGATAATAAAACCCCAGAATATAAAAAGGTGAAATATCCCCTGGTATTTCTCCCGCAAAATTTTCCGGTGTATAAAGACGTCCACAATTGCATACCATAGCCTGGACCAGATACCCTCAAGCCTACTTACATCCGGGCCGCTTGTGTTCATCATCATCTTAAGCCGGGTGAAAAATCCACCCTTGGCAAGTCCTCGCAAGAAAAGCAGAATGGCTATTATTGCAATCAGATAGGTAAGAACCTCGGCCACAGGAAACCCTGTTCCCTTCACATTCCAGAATATCTCTCTGGTTATTTCTCCCGAACTATGCATGGGGCACCCCCTAATTTTTATATGATAAACAAAGGGGGCAAGGGAAAAACCCTTGCCCATTTATCCACTCTCAGTGGATTTTAACCCTTTATCTTTTTAACCTCTTCTGTAAGCGGTGGTACAACCTTGAAGAGGTCATCCACTACCCCAAAATCAGCCTTGGTAAATATAGGGGCTTCAGGGTCCTTATTTATAGCGACTATCACCTTTGATGTCCCCATACCAGCAAGGTGCTGAATCGCACCGGATATACCGCAGGCAATGTAAAGATTCGGGCTTACGGTCTTACCTGTCTGCCCCACCTGGTATGCATGATCCCTCCATCCGGCATCGACTGCAGCCCTTGATGCACCAGTGGTGGCTGTCGGGCCAAATGTATGGGCTAAATCTTCTAACATCTTAAAATTTTCTGGGCCTTTCATGCCACGGCCGCCAGATACAATGATCTCAGCCTCGGTCTGATCAGGCTCTTCTGATGCAGCGATCTCAACAGACTTGACCATAGTCTTGATTTTAGAGGAATCCAGATTCACTGTAACCTTCTCAATAGCACCTGCGCCTGCTGACTCATTTACAGGAAACGAGTTAGGCCTGATGGAGAAGACTTGTGGATTACCAACCGCCTCTACCATGGCATATGCCTTACCTGCATACATAGGCCTCTTGGCAACTGCCTTATCACCACTCATACTCAAGTCAACGCAGTCAGATATAGATCCCACCTTTAGCCTTGCTGCTAGTGCAGGCGTAAAGTCTTTACCCTGTGCCGTTGCGCTGGTAAATATAATACCCGGCTTCACTTTCTCGGCTACCTGTGCAAAGGCCTGAACATAAGCCTCTGGCTCATACTTCTCAAATTCAGGGCCATCTACTACATATATCTTGTCCGCACCATACTTGGCAAGTTCAGGAGCAAGGGCCTCTACTCCACTGCCTATAATGCATGCAGACACCTCACCTCCAAGTTCCTTGGCCTTGCTTGTAACCTCAAAAGAACCTTTCTTGATCTCTCCCTTTTGTACCTCTGCATATATAAGAATTCCTGGCATATCTATCACCTCCTTGACTAGATAAGCTTTGCCTCTTCATGTAAAGCCTTGGCAAGAGCTTTCGCCTTTTCTGCTGCGTCCTCACCCTCAATAATCTTTCCAGCCTGCCTTGCAGGTGGTAAGGACATCTCCTTTATAACCGTCATGGGCTCTACACTCACACCCAGGTCAGCTACAGTCTTCACATCTACCGGCTTCTTTTTTGCCTTCATAATACCTGGTAGAGATGCATACCTGGGCTCATTAAGACCTTTCTGAGCTGTAAGTATTGCCGGCAAAGGAACGTCTATTATTGCATGTCCGCCTTCAACCTCTCTGGTAACTGTAGCCTTGCTCTTATCATCAGCCACCTCTAACTTGATCACCTGTGTTATTACGGGCAGCCCCAGCAATTCCCCTAGAATTGCAGGCACCTGGCCTGAATCATCATCAATAGCCTGCTTACCACAAAAGATAACATCATACTCTAAATCCTTTATAGCAGCTGCAAGGGCTGATGCAGTAGCGTATGGATCTGCCTTTTCATAAAACGCTGCATCATTTATATGAACAGCTGTATCAGCACCCATGGCAAGCCCGGTTCTTATAGCCTCAATAGCCCTATCAGGACCTAAAGACACTATGGTAACCTTACCTGCCTTAAACTTCTCCTTTTGCTGCAAGGCTTCCTCCACACCATACTCATCATAAGGCCCCATAACCCACTTAACGCCCTCTGTGACAATCCCTGTGCCTTCAGCATTGATCTTGATCAATGTTTCCGTATCCGGCACTTGTTTCATACATACAACTGTATTCACTCGTCTACCTCCTTCCTATTTCGGGCCTGAAAGCCCTGTTTTTATTTCTATTTTTACCATACACCCTCCAAAACTCAAGATGCTCACCTATGTTAATAATCTCCTGGCAATTGTTAATACTTCTGCTTCTTTTGTGCCCTCATAAATCTGCAGGATCTTGGCGTCTCTATAAAACCGTTGAACATCATATTCATCAATATACCCATACCCACCATGCAATTCCACTGCATAGTTGGCACAGAAAACCGCTGTCTCCCCTGCATAGTACTTTGTTATTGCATTCAGTATGGGATCAACCTTGCCCTGGTCAAGATAACACGCTGACTTATAGACAAGATTTCTTGTTGCTTCTATACGTATGGCCATTTCTGCCAGTTTTTGCTGAGTGATCTGAAAAGTTGCAATGGGTGCCCCGAAAGCCTTTCTCTCTTTAACATAGTCTATACTCTTATCCAATGCCCCCTGGGCCAAACCTACTCCCTGGGCAGCTACCATAATCCTGGTAGTATCGAAAAACTGCATTGCCTGATAAAAGCCCTGACCCTCACTAGTGCCCACCAAGTTTTCCCTGGGCACCCTTACATCCTCAAAACTGATTTCTGCTGTATCAGACGCCCTAATCCCCATCTTTCCATGAATCTTTGTTATTGTTACCCCTTTCCGATCACTTTCTACAATGATTAAGCTCTGCCTTTTATACCTCTTTTCATTCTCAGGGTTGGTGACACAGAGTGTTACCATAAAATCACAAACATCGCCATTTGTGATAAACATCTTGTTGCCATTTATTACATAATCATCCCCATCCTTTACAGCCCTTGTCCTAACACCTGCCACATCAGTACCAGCATCCGGCTCTGTAAAGGCACCAGCACTTATAGCACCACCTTGTGCTACAAGGGGAAGATATTTCTTTTTTTGTTCTTCTGTTCCACCCCAATAAATGGACTCACACCCAAATGTCCCTGCTATAATAAGGGATATCCCCAGATCTACCTTGGAAAATTGCTCTGTAATTAAGGCATTCCCAAAGAAACCAACCCCTGCCCCCCCATATTCTTCAGGGATCCATGCACCTATAAGGCCCAATTCGCTTGCCTTTTTCCAAATCTCCATAGGATACTTTTCTTCTCTGTCCAAGTCTTGAGCAACAGGAGTAAACTCATTCTTAGCAAAATCACCGGCAGTCTCTATTAGCATTTTTTGCTCATCTGTTAATTCAAAATCCATGCTCCCCTCCTTTATCCTTACTATAATACTCTTATCTTACATATCCTTAAATAAAGGCTTGCGTTTTGCCAAAAACGCCTCCACACCTTCCTTTGCATCCTGGCTGACAGCCAATCTAGCAAAGTTTGCAGACTCAATCTCACACCCCTTATCAAATGAGCCCTCAAGCCCCCTTGAAACAGAATCCATGGCAGCCATTACTGCAAGACGTCCCTTCCCAGCTATTACACGGGCAAGGGTTACAGCCTCTTTCATTAGATCCGTATGTGCTACCACCTTATTTAGCAAACCTGCTTCATAGGCCTCTTTGGCTGTATAGTGCCCTCCTGTAAGTATCATCTCCAAGCCCTTTGCCTTCCCTACTATCCTTGGCAATCTCTGTGTACCTGCAAACCCTGGTATTATGCCTAATGTTATCTCAGGTAAACCTAGCTTTGCTTTGTCTGATGCAATCCTCATATGACACGCCATTGCAAGCTCTAAACCCCCACCCAAGCAAAAACCATTTATGGCAGCAATAATAGGCTTATTAGACCTTTCTATGGTGTTTGTCATATGATAGCCTACCTTGGTAAGATTGATTGCATCCTGATATGTATTTATACATCTAATCTCTGATATATCAGCTCCTGCAACAAATGCCTTTCCCTTGCCAGTGATTATAATAACCCTCACATCAGGATCTGCCACAGCCTTAAGGGTGACACTGGTTATATCATTTACTGTCTTGTTGCTGAGCGCATTCATGGGTGGATTATCTATGGTCATAATTGCTACACCATCATCTACCTCATAACTACAGTTCATAATCTCTCATACCTCCTAATCAATGCGAAGACACCAGACCTTCAATAAGAATATCGCCTACTGTCTTAGCTGCATCATGCACATCAAAACGCTTGCGCCTTGATGTCACCCAGTATGTAGATATCTCATCTAGGGAGCCAAATACCATACGGGCAACCACATCTGATCTTACATCCTGATCAAATATACCAGATGCCTTGCCTTCATCAATAATGTCAGCCACAATCTTTAAATACGCAAGAAAATATTTGTTTTTATATTCTCTCATAAATTTATTGGATTGGCGGAGCTCTACTTGTATTACTTCAGCTAATGTCCTATCTTCTTCCGCCATATTCAAATGTATATCACAAAACCGCCTCAATTTATCCCTGGGGTCAGAGACCTGTTCTAATTCCCCCTTTACAAGCTTGATAATCCTTGTAAGTTCTTCCTCAAACAAAGAGATTAGTATGTCCTCTTTATTTTTAAAATATAGATAGATAGTGCCATCTGCTACCCTGGCTTCTTTAGCAATCTCCGAGACCTTGGAATTATAAAACCCTTCCCTTGCAAACACGCCTTTGGCAGCCTTTAAGATTGCCTTATATTTTTCCTCACCCTTCATAAGGACCTATCCTTAAGCAATATAAAAATAAAGCCTGTTATAAAATAAATAAGTTTAGGCTCCAGGGTCTTCCCTGAAGCCTAAAACTTAATCTAAACTAACCGAGACTCTTTCTCTCTGATACCAGCGTATCGACCACAGTTGGATCTGCCAGGGTGGATGTATCTCCAAAATCAGAGAAATCGCTTGCCGCTACCTTCCTCAATACCCTGCGCATGATCTTACCAGACCTGGTCTTTGGCAGGCCATCAGCCCACAGGATAAAATCCGGACTAGCAATAGGACCGATTTCCTTTCTTACATGTTTAACCAGTTCCTTGCGCAGCTCTTCTGTCTTCTCCACTCCGGTATTTAAGGTCACATAGGCAAATATACCCTGGCCCTTGATCTCATGGGGAAACCCTACCACTGCTGCCTCTGCAACTGTCGGATGGGAAACCAAGGCGCTTTCAACCTCTGCTGTCCCCATACGGTGGCCGGATACATTTATGACATCATCAACTCTGCCGGTGATCTTGTAGTAACCCATATCGTCCCGCTCCGCACCATCACCTGTGACATAATATCCCTCAAACTGCGAGAAATACTGCTCCTTAAACCGAGACGGATCACCCCACACAGTCCTCATCATCCCAGGCCATGGCATCTTTATGACCAGATTGCCCCTTCCAGGGCCTTCTATCTCATTGCCTTCATCATCCAAAAGGGCCGGCTCTACGCCGAAGAATGGGACAGTGGCCTTTGCAGGTTTTATGTCTATTGCACCAGGAAGTGGAGTAATCAATATACCACCGGTTTCTGTCTGCCACCATGTATCCACGATAGTACATTCCCCCCTGCCAATCAGGTTGTAATACCACAACCATGCCTCAGGATTTAAGGGTTCGCCAACAGAACCAAGGATCCTTATACAAGAAATATCATGCTTCTTAGCCCACTCGTCACCCTCTTTGGCAATAGCACGAATTGCGGTAGGCGCAGTATAGAAGATATCTATATGATACTTTTCCACTATCGCCCAGAACCTATCATACCCTGGATAACTTGGGACACCCTCAAACATTACAGAGGAAGCGCCATTTGCAAGCGGACCATATACTATATAACTATGGCCAGTAACCCAACCCACGTCTGCGGTGCACCAAAATGTATCCTCATCATGACAATCAAAGACGAGCTGGTGGGTCATTGCTACAAACACAAGATAACCGCCTGTGGTATGCACAACGCCCTTTGGTTTTCCGGTAGACCCTGATGTATAAAGGATAAAGAGCGGATCTTCTGCATCCATCCACTCTGGCTCGCAGTAGAGCGGCGCATCTGCCATCAAATCTTCATACCAGAGATCTCTACCTTCTTTCCAGCTGCACTCTGTCCCTGTCCTTTTTACCACAATCTGCTTCTCAATACCTGGGCATTCTTCAAGGGCCTTGTCCGCATTTGCCTTTTGAGGGACAGCCTTTGCACCACGGTAAGTGCCATCACATGTAATGAGCACCTTTGCCTTACAATCAATAATACGATCCCTCAATGCCTCAGCAGAGAATCCACCGAATACTATAGAATGAATTGCACCTATCCTTGTGCAGGCAAGCATTGTAATGGCTAGCTCAGGAATCATAGGAAGATAGATAGATACCCTATCCCCTTTCTTGATACCAAGCTTCTTGAGCACATTTGCAAATTTATTCACCTCGCGGTACATATCTGCATAGGTAAATACCTTCCACTCAGATGGATCATTACCTTCCCAGATGATGGCTGCCTTATTTTTCTTTCCATCCTTCATGTGACGGTCGAGACAGTTGTAACTCACATTAAGCTTGCCACCTTCAAAGAATTTGACATAAATGTCATCCTTGAAAGACCAATCCAGAACCTTGTCCCATTTCTTGAACCAATCGAGCCTCTCAGCCTCACGGGCCCAAAACCCTTCTGGATCATCAATAGACTCCTTGTACATCTTCTCATACTCTTCCTTGCTCTTGATAAAAGACTTTTCTCTTACCTGTGGGGGTACTGGGAAAATCCTTTCATACAAACTTATAGTATCTTCTGCCATAAAATTCCTCCTTAAATTTTTGGTAAATTTATCTTGTTTATGCTATATAACCAAAGAAAAGCAAGAGGTCAAGAAAAAATGAGCGCCCATTCAGAAATAATATATTTCATCTTGTCATTCTACACCAATATGATATGAATTTTTAAAGATAAGGAGCTAAAATGAAAAGAAAAATATTACATCTTATAGTGATCACTTTATTGGTACTTATACCACTATCAAATGCATTTGCCTTTGATGTCTCTGTAGAGATAACCGGGCCGGAAGAATTGACTAGACTTAAATCAGCCCTGGAAAAGAGCATTGCTGCAAGGTGCATCAGTAAAGGTATAGATACTTCAATATATAATACACTAAATATAACCATAACACAGATAGGGGATGTCATCTCTATAGATGCCATCCTGGATACTAAGCCGCCAAGGGGTTTCCATAAAGACATAAAGAATATAAATGATATATCAAATGCCATGGACGAGATGATTGATGCTGTATTTGTTAGCATACAAACTCCTTTAATAGAAGAAAAGCAGGCTGATCGTGTCATTCACGAACAAAAAGAGATAGCCCCGGTTGTATTACCATTTAAGGCAACAGCTATTACAATCTCTAATGACACGATCTTTGTCTCAGATAAAAAAACCATTTATACCATTAAAGATAAGGTGCCACATCCGTGGTGGAAGGCCCCTGGAACAGACGAGATATTTCGTATCTATTCGTATAAAGGCAGTATAATTGCGTTAGTAAAGCATAGTAAAGACCTCCACACATACAGAATCAAGGATGGCCTCACCATAAAACACTGGCCAACCACTGTAATCCCAATGGGGGATGGCTTGATATCTTCAAGACTTATGATGATCCCAGATATTACAAGTGAGAACAATAGATGGACAAAGTCACGTGTAATAGAAGGTAGCCCTGTAGTTCCACCTCCAGGTACGGATATCATTGCTGCTACCACTTCGGATGTAGATCCTACTCATGATGGACTAGAGATAATATCGTTGAGTAAAACAGATAAACTAAAGATAACCAACAAGGGTAAGACGATATGGCTAGGGGAAGTCAGTATAGGTGGACTCTCGCTATATGTGGAAGACGAGTATATAGCTAAAGGAAGCGCGGATGGAGATACTAGGATTGAGTCCCATACTCGCCCTGTGCGTTACCATCTGCCTCCTAGGATTACAGTCACAGATGATAAAGAGATTATAACCTTTGCTAATGGTCAATCCGTCACCAAAATTTTCAGCAACTTAAGGTTATATAATTCCTTTCAGATACTAGCCTATAAATCCTCAGATATGGGCCTGGAAAAAAAGGTTTTATATAGCTCGTCTACAGGGCGCTGTGCAGACATAGCAATACAAGGCAGAATCCTGCTTGCAGTTATAGTGCACAAGGACAAAAGCAAACTCCTCTTTATAAACCTAATAGGCGCATAGGAATAGGCATATTGAGGCAAAAAGGATAGTCTGAGACCTCTGCATGATACCCATATTGTCATTGCGAGCGAAGCAATCTCTAACTGTTTGTAATTAATGGGATTGCTTCGCCTGCCTGTGCCTCGGCAGACAGGTCGCCCATGCTCCTCGCAATGACAGGCAAGCAATTGTGCAAAGATTTCAGTCTGCCAAAGGCGGATTAGATATAGACTACCTATAATGGCCATAGACCAGATTTAGACTTCTTTTTGCTATCCTTCCCCTTGTTCTCTTCATCAGCCGACTTTTCTAGCTCCTCATTCTTGATTGAAAGATCCCTGGTGAAATCAGCGCAGTTTATCCCCGCACCAGGCTTAAATTTTTTCTTGCAATCAGCTCTCCATGCACAAACAGGGCATAATGATCTATCCATTGTCATAATATATATAATAAATTATATTTAAAATAAGATCAACATCAAAAAATAGTAGGCTCTCAGCATTCAGCAAACAGCGATATCTTAAGATAAAGAAAACAACAAACAGGAGTTTCAGAGTATCCTTGTGCCAATAGGGGAATCACTAATAATACTAACAATATAGAGTTAGAATTTTGTAAGACCCTACCAAATTAAATAATTGTTGACAAATCGGACAGTTGTCAATAGGGTGTTTTTTGCTAACGCTGTAACTAGTTGAAACTATTAACTACGCAAAAAAGCCAATTGGGTCTTACGCAATTACATACCATAACTGTACGTAATCAGGTGCTTATTTGCTTTTTTTCAGCGTTTGCTCTGAAACTCCTGACTAACATTCACACGTTCTAACGTTTAACATGTTGGTATTGATGAAAACCGATTCGCCTGGCGGAACAGATGAACGCTTACAAAAGATAACAGGCAATAATTGCTATTTAAGATAACGATCCAGGGCATTTATATACCTGTCTGTAACACCTCTAACCTCCCCAAGTCCCCCCCTTGCCTTAATAGCCATATCCTTGTAACTATCTATGTTATCAAAGACTCTAAGCACTGCTTTCCCAAGCTCATGAGGGTTATCAACTCTTATGGTGTGACCTTGTACCACATTCAATGCCCAATTAAAGTTATCCATATACATTCCGTGGATGGTCGGTATGCCCCATGCAATAGGTTCTAGGATGTTCTGACCTCCAAAATCAATAAGGCTACCTCCAACAAATGCTACATCAGAGACACCATAGAGATCAAAGAGTTCTCCCATAGTATCCACGATGAGAAGGTCTACATCAAGATTTCCGCTACTCTTAAGTCCCCATTGTATATCAAAGGACTTTATCATATCTATTATATAGCTCACCCTGTCTGGATGTCTTGGTACAACTATTGAGAGAAGTCCTGAAACCCTAGCAGATAGATATCTTATGGCATCTACTACATACCTTTCTTCTCCTTCCCTTATGCTACCGGCAATAAACACGGGCCTTCCCCCAAGACCAAGTTTTTGTTTTAAGGTCCTTCTCTTTCTCAGGTCAGGTAACCTTATTGAATCAAGCTTGAGATTACCTAATACCTTTACGTTACTAGCACCAAGACTAGAAAAACGCGCAGCATCCTCATCTCCAATTGATAATACATGGGTATCTTTAAGTATCATCTTCATAAATGAAGATACCGTAGTATACCTGTTGAATGCACCCTTACTCATGCGGGCATTTATAAATATGACATGGACGCCTTTATCCTTTGCTACCATTATAAGATTAGGCCAAACTTCTGTCTCGACAACGATAAGCACCTCTGGCGATAACCAATCCATGTAACGGCTCATCACCCATTTAAGATCAAAGGGGAAGGGTAGTATCAAATCTATATCTTTTATGCTACCTGCTACACCTCTTCCAGTTGCAGTATTCACAGTAAGACATATAAACAGGTTTTTTCTGTCTTTCTTCATTTTTTCTACAAGACTAGATACAGCCTTTACCTCACCTACAGATGAAGCATGGACCCATAAAACCTTCCTGTTCTCGGGAATTTTAGGTAGGCTCCAACCAAGGCGGGTAGCTATAGTGCCTTTAAAATTCGGATGTCTGAAAAGATATATACATGCAGGCCATATCACGATATTGAAGACAACCCTGTAGAGAAATAAGATTAACCTTGCCATCTACTCAGAAATGCATCCCGATCCCCTGGGGTATTTATCTCGAAAAACTCGCCACTGGATACAATAATCTTTATGGGTATGCCATTTTCTAAGGCACGAAGCTGCTCTAAGGACTCACATTTTTCAAGTGGGGAAGGGGCTAAAGTTGTAATACGCTTCAATGTGTTTTTATCAAAGCCATAAATACCTATATGTTTTAAAGGGCTATAAACCCCAGGATTCCTGAGATATGGTATAGGTGCCCTGGAGAAATACAAGGCGTCGCCCTTTTCATTACATACAACCTTTACCACATCGCAATTTTCCATGTCCTTAAGAGATGCCTTGGTCGCTATAGTGGCCATAGGACAGCCATTACTTAGTACATGGATCATATCTGTTAGAGCATCAGGATCAAAGATCAGTTGGTCCCCTTGAATATTGATGACGATCCCTGCCTGCCCTTTCCGCCCTGGGCGAATGGATTTAACCGCCTGGGCCACCCTATCGGTCCCGGAGTTGCACTCTGGATTGGTCATAACGGCGTTCCCACCAAATGCATTTACTGCGTCCAAAATTCTGGTATCATCTGTGGCTACTACTACATGGTCGACCCCCTTGCATAAAAGGGCCTGCTCATAGACCCTGCGAATCATGGGCTTACCGGCAATATCTATAAGAGGCTTGCCTGGAAAACGTTTAGAGTTATACCTTGCGGGGATTACAGCGACAACAGGCATTTTTTAAGTTAAATCAACACCAGCATTAATGGCATCAAAGGCCATCAAATGGGCATCATAGGCTGCCTTATCATAAAGCACCATACGAACCAATTCTATCTTTGTATCGCGGGAAAGATAATCTTTAATTGCCTTTAAGGCGATCTGGGCTGCGGCATCTATTGGATAACCAAAAATACCTGTACTAAGGGCTGGGAATGAAATAGAAGATATATTGTTTTCATCTGCAAGCTTAAGGCAGTTTATATAGCAGGATCTAAGTAGCCTGGGATCATCTTCAGATCCACTGTAGATGGGCCCAACTGTATGAATTACATACTTATTGGGTAAATTATATGCATTGCTTATCTTGGCCTGACCTGTCTCACATCCCCCTAACTTTGAACACTCTTCCCATAAGCCTGGCCCGGCAGCCCCATGAATAGCACCTGCAACGCCGCCACCCGGAGCCAATTGTTTATTCGCAGCATTTACAACTGCATCTGTATCCTGTTTTGTTATATCCCCAACAATAAGCTGTATTTTAGAATGTCCAATCTCTATCTCCTTCATGTTTCCCCCATAATAAATCTTAGCCCAGCAAAAATTATTTCACAGGGCAAATTTCTTATTTCGGCCATTTGGATTTGTTTAGTGTTTCGGATTTAGTATTTATAAGCCCAACTATTAAGTAATTACCTCAAGATTTCTCATGATTTATTTTCATCTAAATATTTATGAGTCCCGTTCATAACACTAGTTAAATATATCTGCTCTGCCCATAGATGCATGATCTTGCCTGTGTTCATATATAAATTTGGATATTACACTATAGTCATTGATATGT
>JAGGYK010000073.1 GCA_021162585.1 Deltaproteobacteria bacterium | reverse complement strand
CTATTATAGTATCTTGGTTATCTACATCTTGTTCGTCTTTTTGTGTTTCATCCTCTTTCGGACTAGCCTTGTCCTCCTTTTCAGGCTTTTCATCTGAAAGAGGGACACCTTTTTGGTCCAGTTTTACTTTCTCATATCCTGGTAAGTCTATTCCTTCTCTATCAAGCTCGGCCTTTTCATCAACACTATCTGTCACAGCCTACCCTTTCAGTTGGCACTATGGGTTTACCATTACACATAATTATTTGGATTTACTAAATATCTGGTCAATCTTTTTCTTTAATGTCTCAGCTGTAAAAGGTTTTACTATGTAATTGCTCGCACCAGATTTGACAGCTTCTACTATATTTTCCTGTTTTGCCTCTGCAGTAACCAGCAAAAAAGGTATATCTTTAAGCGCATCATCTGCTCGTACTATCTTTAATAGCTCCAGACCTGTCATCTTAGGCATATTCCAATCGCAAACAATAAAATCTATCTGTTCGTTTTGGAGTATATCCAGACCTGTAGTGCCATCATCTGCCTCCAGTACATTATTAAAATTTAACTGTCTAAGGATATTTTTTACAATCCTTCTCATAGTAGAAAAATCATCTATTACAAGTATTTTCATATTATGGTCTAACGCCATGACACCCTCCATAGTGATTTATATATATATTCGAAAGATATGTTAAAAATCTTTAGTCCTTTAATCGTAAAGCTCTTGCAAAAATGGCGAAAGAATTTATTGTCATGTCCGCAAAACCTTTTGTATAAAGGACTTGCGACGTTTTTAGGAGATTAAACTTCTTAAAACTTATAGCAATGCTCTGTTTTTAGTTTTGTAACTGTTCAGGTTCAAAGTTCAGGGTTAAGCTGATGAAAGAGAGGTTCGATTCCGAGATGAATGCGGAGTTCATCCGGTTCTTGCGATACGCCAGATAGGTTTTGCACAGAAGTCCAGAATAAGCGCTATGTCGTCCTGGATGCGCCCAACCGTGAAATGTGAACCTTGAACCTGACAACCTAAGTAGTTGCTTAGCTTTGAACTTTGAGCTTCAAGCTTTTGGCTCTTCCGGCTTGTCCGGGTTAGGACATCATCTCTTTAACTATCTTTTGCATCTTGGAGCGTAACTTCAATATTGACTTTGTATGAATCTGAGAAACCCTGGACTCTGTAAACTTCAGGATATGCCCTATCTCCTTCATGGTAAGTTCATCATAATAATAAAGGGAGATCACCATCCGCTCTTTCTCAGAGAGTGACTTTATTGCCTCTGCTACCATCTCCCTTATCTCAGCTAGACCAATATGGTGAGAGGGCAACTCTCTTTCATCTTGCATAATAAACTCAAGGAGATTCCTCCTTGACAAATCTGTATCATCATCGCCAAGATCATCCAGACTCAGCAGGGTTACGGAGGCCGTCTCTGCAAGGAGTTTATAAAAATTTTCAATATCAATATTCAACTCCCTTGCTACATCTTCATCACTGGCAGGCCTTCCAAGGGTACTCTCCAACCTGGAATATGCATCTTCAATCTTCCTGGCCTTTTGCCTCACAGACCTGGGAACCCAGTCCATAGATCGAAGTTCGTCCAGGATTGAGCCTCTGATCCTAAATTCTGCATAGGTCTTAAATTTTATCGCCTTGGATGCATCATACTTCTCAATAGCATCCATTAGCCCGATAACGCCAGCATTGATAAGATCCTGTATGTCTATATGAGGAGGCAACCTCATGGCTATACGGCTTGCTATATATTTTATTAATGGGGCAAAATCATTAATGATTTTGGCCCTGATCTTTGGATCTAACTTTTGCCCCTCAGTAAGCCTAGGAAATGCCATGTCCTGCATTATTCATCCCCCCCATCTGCTCAAGTAACATTCTCCTCAAAAAGAATTGGATATTGCCATTCTCATCTAATAAATTCGATATGCTATCTAATTTCTTGACTATACTCCTTAGACGCTGAGTAGTGATGCCTTTAGGATAGACCCATACAAAGGCCTTTTGTCCCCTTACGCACTCAGGTATATGTTTGTCAAAAGGTAGTGAGCCAAGCATATTAAGGGCTACATCTCCTAAAAACTGCTCACAAACAAAACTCAATTTTTCTGCTACATCTTCTCCCTCCATAATGGATGAAACATTATTAATTATAAGGTTGAACCTTTTTATCCCGTGTTTTCTCCTCAACACCTTCATTAGGGCGTATGCATCTGTAATAGAGGTAGGCTCAGGGGTTATCACCACAATTATGCCCTGTGCCGCCATATTGAAATACATTACATTTCTTGATATACCTGCCCCTGTATCTATCAGCATATAATCCATTTCCCGATCAAAATAGTCCAGCGCATTGGCCAGAGAAATCTGCTGTTCGTAAGAAATATCTACAAGTTCTTGAATACCTGATGAAGCTGGAATAATCTTTATGCCACCTGGACCATCTAATAATACATCTTCTATAGAGCACTTACCTTCCAAGACATGCCTTATGTTATATTTTGGTGTCAGCCCTAAGATTACATCTATATTAGCCAGTCCTAAATCTGCATCTAGAATTAAAACCTTTTTGCCCAAAGCAGCCAACATAATGGCTATATTAACCACTATACTAGTCTTACCAACTCCACCCTTACCTGATGTTACAGAGAAGACCTTTATCGAGAATGTATTGTTCCTCTTTGTAACAAGTCTCCTAAGCGAATGCGCCTGATCTTTCATTGTATATCTCCAAGACAAAGCTCTACTATCCTTGAAGAAGAGGCCTCCTCTATATCCTCTGGTACTTTTTGACCCACAGTAATATATGCAATAGGACTCCTAAACAGCAGGTTATGTGTGATAATAGAACCAAATGTTATAGCCTCATCTGCCTTTGTGAATATCATACTATCTACCCCCACTTCAGAAAAATTCTTTGTTGCTCGCTCCATCTCTATATCCCGAGTGGCTACTGGGACTAATAAAAACTTATACATAGGGATATTATCAAAAAATTGATGAAGTTCTTTTATATAATCATGACAAAATGGTGACCTCCCTACTGTATCGACAAGGATCAAATCTGTTTCATTAAACCGAGAAACAGCCATCTTAAATTCATCTGGTGTTGTCACTGATCTAAAAGGTATGCTTAAGATCTTGGCATAGGTTTGAGCCTGTTCTATAGCCCCTATCCTATAAGTATCTAATGTGATAATTCCTACCTTTTTCCCTTGGTTCAATACTGCCCTTGCTGCTATCTTAGCAATTGTAGTAGTCTTACCTACACCTGTGGCGCCTAAAAAAATACAAGTTCTGGCAGTTGGTGCCTTTGAAATTCGTACAATCCTTACAAGAAGTTTTTTTATCTCATTTATTTCTACATTATCACCCATCTTAGATATAATTAACTCTACAATAGACTCGCTTATCCCCCTTGAAATTAAGGCATGTTTTAAGGTAGACTTTTTATTTAGCTCTACTCCAGAACGTTTTAATAACACATTTATCATGTCTTTAAGCTGGGCTACCTCAGATGCAATACATCCCACATTGCCTTCTATATTAAGATTTTTATTCCTAGGTATATGAGCCCTACCTTGCGAGCTATAACTATTATCCTTGTAATATCCTTCTTTAAAATGAGAGCGATACATTTTTTGATCATAATCCACTGCAGCAGTAACCTCGACCATTGGTCTTGTCATAAGACCAAAGCCACCCTCTTTTACCTGTCTTGTAGAGATAATCACTGCATTAGACCCCATCTCTGCCTTTACCCGGGCCAGGACATCTTTCATAGAAAATGCCTTGTACGTCTTAATCTGCATCCAGGCTCACCATACCCAGGTTTTTTATTGTTACCTCAGGTGAAATTTCATTATGGGATAGGATCACCAACTCTGGCATATATCTTTCTACCAGACGTTTTAAGTGCACTCGAATCACAGGTGAGGTCAACAAAACCGACACCACTCCCTGTTTAGCCAATCTGTCTACCTCCTTATTAATAGCCACCAGTATTCTCTGGGCCTTTTCTGGGTCTAATGCAAGATATGAACCATGCTCTGTATGTTGAATAGCATCTGAAAGTAGACCTTCAATCTTAGGATCTAAGGCCAATACGTTTATAACACCATCATGTACATATGGTTTACAGATTACTCGCATGAGGGCTTGCCTGACATACTCTGTCAAAATATCGGGGTCTTTTGTCATTGCTCCATAATCTGTTAATGTCTCTAAGATGGTTATCATATTCTTTATAGGCACCCTTTCTTTTAGTAAATTACGCAAAACCCTAAGCACAATTGTGTTTGGTAGGGTATTGGGTATAAGATCTTCCACTACCCTAGGATGAGTTCTGGCAACATTATCCAATAATACCTGAAGTTCTTGCCTGCCCAAAAGTTCATGTGCATTAGCCTTGATCACCTCTGTAAGGTAGGTAACTACCACGGTCGCAGCATCCACTACTGTAAGGGAAGACATCTGTGCACGTTCTTTATCAGCCTTCTTTATCCACAGGGCTGGTAAGCCAAAGGCCGGTTCCTTTACCGGAATTCCTGGGATGTCGATCTCAACCTCTTCTGGATTTAAAACCATAAGCCTGTCTACCATGGCCTCTCCACAGGCAATCTCTACACCCTTTAATAAAAGTATATATTCATTGGGTTTAAGCTCTAGATTGTCCCTTACGTGTATAGGGGGCACTATAATTCCAACCTCCTGGGCGAGCTGTCTTCGCATCCCCTTTATGCGAGCCAGCAAATCTCCCCCCTGAGCTGTATCAACCAATGGAATAAGCCCATAGCCTATCTCCAACTCTAGTATATCTACTGGCAATAATGACTCAGGTGGCATATCCTCTTCTGGAGGAAGTTCTTCTTCTGGTCTTTCCTCTGATATAGCCTTGAAACTAATCCACCCCAGGGCACCTGTACCAATGGCAAGGGCCATAAAGGGAATATGAGGCAATCCAGGGATCAGCCCGAAAAAGAAAATAATAATCGCAGCACTAAATATAGCCATGGGCTGAAAGGAAAGCTGCTCAGATAGGAGCTTACCTATGGACTTGTCTGCTGCTGATTGGGTAACTATAATACCAGCTGAAGTAGATATAATGAGTGCTGGGATCTGGGAGACCAGTCCATCTCCAACGGTAAGCGTAGTATATGTTTTAAGCGCCTCATCAAAGGGAAGGCCTTGCTGGATAACACCTATTATTATCCCCCCAATTATGTTAATAAGTGTAATAATAATACCTGCAATGGCATCTCCTCTGACAAATTTAGTAGCACCATCCATTGCACCATAAAACTCAGCCTCTTTTCCAATGAGTTCTCGCCTCGCTCTCGCCTCATCCTCTGTAATCATCCCTGCATTTAAGTCAGCATCTATAGCCATTTGCTTACCTGGCATGGCATCCAAAGTAAACCGTGCTGTAACTTCCCCTATTCGGGTAGCACCTTTGGTGATTACCACAAAATTTATCACTACAAAGATGATAAAGACTACCAGGCCTACTACATAACTCCCTCCCACCACGAATTGACCAAAGGCATTGATCACCCGTCCAGCAGCAAGCTCACCTTCAGAACCATGCAATAATATTAGTCTGGTAGATGCCACATTTAATGAAAGGCGATATAATGTCACTACAAGCAGCATCGAGGGAAACACAGAAAAATCAAGAGGGGTTATAGTGTACATGGATACCATAAGTATAACAAGTCCAATAGTTATACTAAACGTAAGGAGTATATCTAAAATAAATGTGGGGAGTGGTATCAATACAACTACAAGGACTACCATCACCCCCACTGCCATCACTAAATCACTTGCAAACCCGGTTGGGAGCCTAATCAAAGATGCCTTTGTATTTGCCACTTATATCTCCTTCCTTAACCGATACACATAGGCCAGTATCTCTGCCACTGCCTTGTATAGGTTTTCTGGAATCACATCACCAACCTCTACCGACTTATAAAGGAGGACAGCCAAGGGTTTATCCTCTACAATCGGCACAGAAGAGGTCTTTGCAATCTCTTTTATTCTCTCTGCCAGTATACCTGCTCCCTTTGCCACTACAATAGGTGCCATCATCTTAGCCCTTTCATATTGCAAAGCTATTGCCAAGTGAGTAGGGTTGGTGATTACTACATCTGCCTTGGGCACTTCCTGCATCATTCTACGCCTGGCCATATGGAGTTGTATTGACCGAATCCTGCTCTTTATCAGCGGATCACCCTCTGTTTGCTTCTGTTCTTCCTTCATTTCCTGCTTAGTCATCATTAAATCTTGTCTGTGCTGCCATCTTTGAAAGGCATAATCAGCAATGGCTATTATTATAAAGACCCAGAGGGCATCCCAGAGTAGGTGCATAGCAGCCTTAAAATACGTCAAAACAATGACGCCTATATCACAATTTATGAGTGGTGGAAAAACAGGTATCTCTCTCTTTATAGCATGCCAGGCAACCCATCCTATAATAATTAATATCACTATACATTTTACCAGCATCTCCAAGCTTCTCGCTGAAAAAAACTTTTGTTTCATCCCCTTTATAGGATCTAGCTTGGAAAGCTTGGGTATTATTGGCTCTAACGTCATCTGAAATCCGACCTGGACAAAATTGGAGAAAAAACCAATCAAAAGGAATACGATGAATATAGGCATCAGCATATCGGCCATATCGATAACAACCCGGTAGAAAAGCTCTACAAGAGAATCTCTAGTGCCATCCCAGAGGAGAGTATTCCCAAAATAGACCCTCGCGGCTTTTATCATCTTGGATGCTACCGAGGGGATATAGAAATAAAACGCCAGTATGCTCGCAAAAAATAAAAAGGCTGTAGAAACCTCTGTGCTTTTGGCTATCTGGCCCTTTTCCCTTGCGTCTTTTATTCGTTTTCCAGTAGGCTGTTCAGTGCGTTGTTGTCCGTCTTCGCTCTCTTTTGGCATATCAGAATGAATGCGAAAACCATACCACAAAGAAATCGATACAAAATGCTGGAGTAAGGAGACCTATGAAATATGAAAGATGATAGAAGTGATTTATATGAAAATGCCGTTGTCCGTTCTCCGTTTTATAGGCACGAGACATTAGGCTTAGGGGGATAAGGCTATAAGAATACTTTACGGGAGGAGGGATGGGGGACTCTTGAGCGGACATTCCATCGCGATTTGCTAATACATCCTTAGGCGTTGCTTAAAGGGGTATCGCTCCCTTCTGAGCATGAAAGGCGAATAAAGGTCGCCCGTAAGCAAGCCTGAAGGATGTATCAAAGAGCGATGCAGGCAAGCGAGAGAGGAACCCATCCCGAGGAAGGGTGTTTTCATCCTTCGTTGTGAGCGTGGATCAATCTCTATGTTGACACAGAGGGCAAAATACCATAAATACATTAAAGGATATGAAAAATGATGGGTAATCTTCATACCCAGCTTTACCGAAAAGTAATAATAGTTTTATACTTAAAAGGAATTTATGTGTTATAAAGAATTCATGATAAGTAACAAACGACAGGAGTACTTATGAGAAAATCCAAACTCTTCTTGAGTGTTATCATATTAATAATTGCTTCCTTTGGGTTCCTTATCCTAAACAGCACAATAGACGTCAGCGCTTATACATCAAAGATGTACCCTCAGCTGGAAAAATTCACAGACTGTCTTGAGATCATAGAGAAAAATTATGTAGAGGAAGTAACCCCCGAAAAGCTTATAGAAGGAGCAATCAAGGGGATGACTTCTGTCCTGGATCCACATTCTACATACCTGACCAAGGAGGAATATAAAGAGATTCAAATAAGCACTACTGGTTCATTTGGTGGTCTGGGTATAGAGATAGGTATCCGCGATGGGGGACTCACTGTAATTACACCCATTGAAGGCACCCCTGCCTTTAGAGCAGGTATCAAGCCTGGAGATAAAATCATCAGGATAGAAGACAAATCTACAATAGACATGTCTCTAGGAGAAGCAGTAAAGCTAATGCGCGGGCCAAAGGGGACCAAGGTCACTATTACCATATTCAGAGAATCCGATAAAAAACCTTTCGATATTACCATTACCAGGGCAATTATCCATATAAAAAGTGTTAAATCGCAGATGCTGGAGCCAGGATATGGATATATCAAGGTAAGAAACTTCCAGATGGATACTGCTGATAATATAAAGAAGGCATTAAATAATATGCTTCCCCTTAAAGGTGTTATCCTGGACCTAAGATACAACCCAGGAGGACTTTTGGCCCAGGCTATCTCAGTAAGTGACCTCTTCTTGAGTAGTGGAAAGATCGTCTACACTGATGGAAGAAGGGCTGAAGATCGAACTGAGCATATAGCACATAAAGAAGGTACATACACAGATTTTCCTATTATAGTAATCATAAATGGTGGTACTGCCAGTGCTGCAGAGATTGTGGCTGGTGCACTTCAAGATAATAAAAGAGCAATAATCCTGGGTGTAAAAAGTTTTGGCAAGGCATCTGTTCAGACAATAAGGCCTTTATCTGATGGATCAGCCTTGAAGCTTACTGTGGCCAGGTACTTTACCCCATCAGGTAGATCTATTCAGGCTACAGGCATAGAACCAGATATATGGGTTGAACAACCTACCCCTATAAAAAAGGAGACAAACCAAGATCTGAATTTTATCAGAGAAAAAGACCTTGAGCATCACCTTGAACCTAAAGAAGATTCTATTATGCCTAAAAATAACAATAAAGCCCTCCAGCAACTCCTAAAAGATGATTATCAACTAAAATATGCCCTGGATATCTTAAAGACTTGGAATATATTTAACCCCCTTAAAAAGGCAGCATGAGAAAGAAGAAGAACCATACATCTATAATAATAACAATTATTTCAATCATGGTCTTACTGATAGGGGTTGCTATATATCTGGAGCATAGGATACCCCGAAAAGAAGAGCGGATAGCACCTATACCTCCTTCTCCCAAGATCGCAGCTAAACTCTTGATCATAAAGGGTTGTTTATTTGACCTAGGTATCCACAGAGAAAACACGGAGATAAAAGGTCATACTATTACAGTGA
Source organism: Deltaproteobacteria bacterium (assembly GCA_021162585.1). Taxonomy (GTDB): domain Bacteria; phylum Desulfobacterota; class Desulfomonilia; order UBA1062; family UBA1062; genus JAGGYK01. The sequence continues at coordinate 3,316 of JAGGYK010000073.1, read as the reverse complement.
CGTCTTCAAAAAGGCTAGCTACGAAAGAGATTCAAAATGCATTTTATAGGCTCAAAAAGGAAGGGGCTGATATCAATATTAAAGGCAATAAGTATGTTTCTATAAATATAGATAAAACTTTATGGCATATCATATTTAAGTATATCAAAAAGAGGATTTCCCGTATAGCCATTATTGTAGATGACATAGGTCTCGATATGGATGCTGCTAAAGAGCTTGGAGCGATAGATGCTAATATTACCTTTTCTGTACTGCCTATGAGACCATATTCCAAAAAATCTGCTACATACTTACATAATGCTGGAAAAGAAATAATGCTACACCTACCAATGGAGGGATCCAATGATAAGGATCCTGGTGTAGGTGCAATATATAAAAATATGGGCCCTGCAGAGATAAGATCTATACTGAGAAAAGACATTTCAAGTGTGCCTTATATATCAGGTGTAAACAACCACATGGGATCAAAGGTTACTCAAGATAAAGCTATCATGAGGGTCATAACAAAGGAATTAAAGAAAAGGAGGTTATTCTATGTAGATAGCCTCACTACCAACAAATCTGTGTGCAAGGATGTGGCAAAGGAAGTAGGTCTATCATTTACCTCAAGGGATGTATTTCTGGATAATGTGGATTCGTATGCCTACATCCATAATCAATTAAATAAACTTGTATCCATAGGAGAGAGATGTCCTTATGCTATAGGGGTCTGTCATCCACACCCCACAACAATAGCTGTTTTAAAGAAGGAGATCCCTAGACTAAAGAAACAAGGGGTTGTAATAATGCCAATATCTACCTTTGTGCATGAATGGTAAATATATAGTATAATTCCTTTAGTCTTTGGTGTTAGTTGACTATTTTAATTCTTTAAAATATTGTATAATGCATATATGAAAAAATGGTTTGTGGCTCAAACAAATCTGAGGGAAGATTATATAGCTTCCTCAAATCTTAAACAGCTAGGTGTTGTTGTGTATCAACCCCTGATGCAAAAGTATGTATTCCATGCCAGAAAAAAGACCCTAAAGACATATCCACTCTTCCCTAATTATATATTTGTGCATATATCAACTATGGTAGAAGATCTCCACAAGATAAGGTGGTGTAGGGGGGTAAAACGGTTGTTAATAGATAACTACACACCAATCCCTATAGAAGATGAATTCATAAATAGCTTAAAGGCCATGGAGAATGAATCAGGGATCATAAAAAGGCCAGTGAAATTTAAATCTGGCGATATTGTAAGGGTGAGGTCTGGGCCTATGAAAGATATATACGGTATATTTGAGTCGTGGGACTCAGATGAAGGCAGAGTCAGGATCCTTATAGAGATGGTAAACAACAGGGCAAAGGTAATCCTAGACGCTTCATTGCTAGAGAAGGCCTAAAGGGAGGAGACGACATACAGAGGATCTACGGGAGTATAAAGGGGTTTAGAGCCTCTGAAATAAACGCACTTGAAAGACTTTACAGACGAAAGGTCCCACCTGATAGTGTAGTTACTCATGAACTTTGTACAGAGATGGCCAGGCTTTCCAGACAAGTGGGTATACAGATAGGTCTCCTTATAAACAGAGGTGGGGCTGTTGAATATGTAATAGCAGGGCGCGCAACCGGGATTACGATCCCCAAGTTGAATAGAGGTCGCACTCATCCGGGAAGGCTTCAAGGACTAAGGCTTATACATACACATCTGAACAATGAAGAGCTTTCCTATGAGGATCTCACTGATCTGGCCATGTTGAGACTTGATTTGGTCTATGCGATCACAGTATCAAACACTGGGGAACCTCTACTTGCATATGGGGGACATCTTGTTCCTAAAAATTCTCTTTCAGGAGTATGGCAGGTATTAAAGCCAGTACCCACCCACCGTATAACAATACCATTTGATAGGTTTATAAAAGATTTAGAAGAGAGGATAACCAGATCTCATTCCTATCAAAAGGTAGATACTGATGAAGATAGGGGGATCATTGTAGCTATATTCCCCAAATTATCAGAGGACTCCAGGATAAGACTTGCTGAATTTGAGGATCTCGCAAGATCTGCTAACATCAATGTCCTGGATACTGTAGTACAAAAAAGGCCTAAACCAGACCCCAAATTTGTGGTCGGTAAAGGAAAGTTATCCCAAATTGTTATAAATGCTTTAGCCATAGATGCAAATCTCCTCATATTTAATCATGAACTATCCCCATCACAGGCGCGAGCTATCTCTGATTTTACAGATCTTCGGGTTATAGACCGCACCCAGCTTATCTTGGACATCTTTGCCCGGAGGGCCAAGACCAAAGAAGGAAAGATCCAGGTTGAGCTTGCACAGCTAAAGTATAATATGCCAAGACTTGTAGGAGCCAGGCCAACATTAAGTCGCCTTGCAGGAGGTATTGGTACCAGGGGCCCTGGCGAGACAAAATTAGAGATAGACAGAAGACGGGCTAAAGAACGTATATCCCGACTAGAGCACGAAATATCTCGTATAAGTAAAAAACGTAAACTTACCAGACAAAAGAGAAATAAAAATTCTACTCCTATAATATCCATAATAGGTTATACTAATTCAGGAAAATCGACCCTGCTAAATACCCTTACCAAAAGTGATGTACTGGTAGCAAATATGCCGTTTGCCACTTTAGATCCCTCCAGCAAGCGACTCAGATTCCCCCGAGATATAGATGTGGTTATTACTGATACTGTAGGGTTTTTAAGAGAGTTGCCAAATGAACTTAAAGCCGCATTCATGGCTACATTAGAAGAGCTTGCAGAGGCTGATCTGTTATTAGAGATCGCTGATCTTACAGACCCTAATATTGAGGATAAGATACAGGCTGTAGAGAGCATACTTAAAGACCTTAATCTAGATACAAAACCAAGGATGAAGGTGTTCAATAAGGCAGACAAATGCGACTTATCTATCGCAGAGTCTCTATCCAACAGATATAAAGGCGTGGCTATATCTGCTATCAATAAATCATCTCTTCCTCCTCTCATAGAGAGAATGCAAAAATTTTTCATATAAACGCGTATGAGCGCTTTGCGCTCACAACGAAGGATGAAAATATGGCATTTTCATACAAATTCTATCCCTATAGTGCATATTTCCCTTAAGCGGGCTGATTAGCCTTACCAATACGTTGTAGGGCCCGTTCCCTTAAGCGGGCCGATGAGGGCATCGGCCCCTACAAAACTTTGTGCCTATTTTCATATAAACGCGTATGAGCGATCCACGCTCGCAACGAAGTATGAAAATGCCCTTCCTAGGGATGGGTTCCTCTCTCGCTTGCCTGCATCGCTCTTTGATACATCCTTT
>JAGGYK010000307.1 GCA_021162585.1 Deltaproteobacteria bacterium | reverse complement strand
GGACAGCCACAGCCTTTTGCTCCATCCAGCTAAGGACTAAGGTAAGCGGCAGTTCATTTATGCCTACACCAAATAGTCCGGCAAGCGCCTCGGCAATCTCTATTGCAACAATCGAGTCATTACACTGTCCCAGATCAATCAGCCTGGGCACACCTTCTATGTCACCAAGATCAAGATCGTTTATCCTGAATTTACCGCAAGCAAGGGTCAAAACAACTGTATCTTGCGGCAGATTTTGGACAAACTCCCTGAAGTATGTCGCCTTTTTGAGCGGTGAGTCACAACCCCCGACCAGGAAGAAATGGCGAATCCTGCCTGCTTCAACCAGTTGTTTTATCTTATCCTTTAAAGACAGGACTACGGACTTGGAAAAACCTGTGGTTAATATAACGTCTCCTGGTTCGTCCTCAAGTTCAGGCAATGTCTTTGCCTTTTCCATCACAGGGGTATAGTCGTATCCGGCACAGTATTGCACACCTGGCAGCCTGGCAGGCCCTGTGGTAAACATCCTGTCTTTATACTCCTCCCGTGGTATCAGGACACAGTTTGATGTGCCAAGGATAGCTACAGGGTATTTTGAAAACAATTGTCTTTGATCAAACCACGCCTTCCCCAGATTGCCGACCAGGTGTTTATGTGCCTTCAATCCGGGGTAGCCGTGTGCAGGTAAAAGTTCTGAGTGTGTATAGACATTTATCCCAGTGCCTTCAGTCTGTTCGAGCAGGGCCATAAGCGCCTTTAGGCCATGGCCTGTGGCGATTATCCCGCGTCCTTTGACAGTGCCTGTTTGGACCTTTGTAGGCTCGGGTTCTCCATATGCCTCGATATGGGCCTTCTTGAGAAGCATCATCGTCCTTATACTCATCTCCCCTGCCTCAATGGCAAGGCGGACAAAGTCTTCCGGATCAAAGTTGACATTGGTAAACGTGGAATAAAATACCCTCTCCAAAAACGCATCAATCTCTGTATCAGTATATCCAAGCTCGCGGGCATGATAAAGGTAAGCTGACATGCCCTTTGTAGCAAGCATCAGATTGTCCTGCAGCCTAGCGACCGTGGCCTCCTTGCCGCAAACACCTTTTACCGTACAGCCTGTCCCCCTTGCAGTCTGGGAACACTGGTAACAAAACATATCCAACCTTTCTTTTTCAGCCATTTTACTCCTCCTTTCCTCTTTTAAATTTATATTCTTGATGAACTCGCAAAAAGTCTAAAAGGGCGTTCCGCCTTGGCGGACGAGCGAAGCGATCTCGTGTTGCATAACCATCTAAAATTATTAGATTGCTTCATCGCACATGCTCCTCGCAATGACAGGCGCAAAGGTCTCGCCTTGTGCCTATAAAACGGACAACGGACAACGGCATTTTCATATAAACGCGTATGAGCGCTTTGCGCTCACAACGAAGTATGAAAACAAAACAACATCCCAGTCCGCTGTCTCCCCCGTCTCAAACTGACCCCCGGCCCCTGATCCCTGACCCCTATTTTCATATAAACCATCATATCCGCAAGGCAGACACAACCAAAGATGAAAACACCCTTCCCGAGGATATCTTCATGCTCCGCCAGTGTCCGACAGGACATGAGCAGGTTCAAATCTCTTGCAATTCTTCGAATTACTATGTGTTAATGTACTTAGACAACAGCAGACATGCAACTAAGCTCCGCCCCAACCTCCCCCTTTTGTCAAGCGAGAAAGAATTTGGGCGGCAACCCGACAACCCTTGATTTTTCCGTCCATAAGCTTGAAAGTATTTCTTTGCGCTACTAATAAAAGATATAGGGATCGGCCCAGGGAAAATATAGTTTATTGGTCTGGGTAGATTAGCAGGGGAAAAGGAGAAAAAAGATATGGATATAAACAGGCTCACGCAAAGATCACAGGAGGCGCTTCAGGATGCACAGACCAAGGCAGTACGTCTTGGCCATGTTGAGATTGATGGAGAGCATCTGCTTTCTGCCTTGCTGGATCAGCCTGATGGCCTCGTGCCCCGTATCCTGGCCAAGATGGATATACCAGTGGAGTCATTCAAGGCAGAGGTTGAAAAAGAGCTGCAAAAAAGGCCAAAGGTCTCAGGCCCGGGGGCTGAGCCCGGCAAGGTCTATATAACTCAAAGGCTTAATAAGATCCTGGTCAAGGCAGAAGATGAGGCCAAGAATCTCAAGGATGAGTATGTCTCTGTGGAGCATCTGGTTTTTGCTATGATAGATGAGGGACCGTCTACTCCAGCCGGGCGTATATTTGAGCAGTTTAATATCACCCGGGAGAGATTTTTGCAGGCACTGACAGCTATACGAGGTAATCAGCGGGTTACCAGTGCCATGCCTGAACAGGCCTATGAGGCATTGGGAAAGTATGGCCTTGACCTGGTTGCCCAGGCCAGCCTGGGAAAGCTGGACCCGGTAATAGGGCGAGATGCAGAGATCAGAAGGATTATCCGGGTGCTTTCCAGGAAGACAAAGAATAATCCTGTCCTTATTGGAGAGCCTGGCGTAGGTAAGACCGCCATTGTTGAGGGCCTGGCACAGCGGATCGTACGCGGTGATGCACCTGAGGGACTAAAAGACAAGACTATTTTTGCGCTTGATATGGGTGCGCTGGTTGCAGGGGCTAAATTTAGGGGCGAGTTTGAGGAAAGGCTTAAGGCGGTCCTGAACGAGATAAAGGCGAGCGATGGAAGGATACTACTATTTATCGATGAGTTACATAACATTGTTGGCGCTGGAAGGGCGGAAGGGTCTATGGATGCGGGTAATATGCTTAAGCCCATGCTGGCACGAGGGGAACTGCATTGTATAGGAGCAACCACATTGGATGAATATCGTAAATACATAGAAAAGGATGCAGCCCTGGAGCGGCGTTTCCAGCCGGTTTTAGTAGATCCACCTGCTGTGGAGGACACCATATCTATCCTAAGGGGACTAAAGGAAAGGTTTGAGGTCTACCATGGGGTGAAGATTCTAGATAGTGCGCTTGTAGCTGCTGCAGTGCTGTCTAACAGATATATATCAGATAGGTTTTTGCCGGATAAGGCCATTGATCTGGTGGATGAGGCGTGTGCAATGGTGCGTACTGAGATCGATTCTATGCCTGCAGAGCTTGATGAGGTAACCCGCAAGGTAATGCAATTAGAGATAGAGGAGGCAGCTCTAAAGAAGGAAAAGGATAAGGCAAGTAAGGCCAGGCTTGAGGAGTTGCGCAAGGAATTGGATAATCTTAAGTCTCAGGCAGGGGCCATGGAGTCACAATGGGAGGCAGAAAAACAGGCCATTGGCAATCTCAGGGCGGTAAGAGAGGAAATTGAACAGGTCAGGCAGGATATCGAGAAGGCCCAAAGGGAATATGATCTGGACCGCGCAGCGCAGCTCAAGCATGGTAAACTTCCCGAACTGGAGAATAATCTTAAAGAGCAAGAGGATAGATTAACCAAAGACCAGAGTGGTAAACGCTTACTTAGAGAGAATGTGACTGAAGATATCATTGCCGAGATCATCTCCCGCTGGACAGGTATACCTGTTTCCCGTTTGATGGAGGGTGAAAGAGAGAAGTTATTAAAGCTCGATGAGATTATGCACAAAAGGGTTGTAGGTCAGGATGAGGCAGTTGGTCTTGTTGCTGATGCCGTTCTCAGGGCACGTTCCGGAATCAAGGACCCTAAAAAACCAATTGGGTCATTTATCTTCTTGGGACCAACAGGTGTTGGCAAGACCGAGCTGGCAAAAACCCTTGCAGAAGCCCTTTTTGACACAGAAGAAAATATGATCCGCATTGATATGAGTGAGTATATGGAAAAGCATACGACCTCTCGATTGATAGGCGCCCCCCCGGGGTATGTAGGCTATGATGAAGGGGGACAACTCACTGAGGCGGTGAGGCGCAAGCCTTATTCGGTGATCCTGTTTGATGAGATAGAAAAGGCTCACCATGATGTCTTTAATGTGCTTCTTCAGATACTTGATGATGGCAGGGCCACAGATTCTCATGGGAGGACTGTGGATTTCAAAAATACTGTTATTATCATGACATCAAACATCGGATCCCAATATCTGGTTGAAGGTATTACAGAGCATGGAGAGATCAGAGAGGATACACGGGGGAAGGTTATGGATGAGCTTAGGATGCATTTCAGGCCAGAGTTCCTCAATCGGGTGGATGATATTGTGCTGTTTAAGCCTTTGATATTTGAAGAGATCAAAAAGATAGTAGACCTCTTAACCCGGGAATTAAAGATGCGGCTTTCTGAGAGGGGAATCATATTACACCTAGAGGATACTGCGCGGGAATTTATAGCACGTGAAGGGTTTGATCCTGTCTATGGTGCCAGGCCCCTCAAGAGATTTTTGCAGCGCGAATTGGAAACCAGGATTGGACGTGCACTTATCGCAGGTACAATTATGGATGGTTCGACCATACACATTAAAGTCCAGGAGGGTGGGCTTGTGATCGATACTCAGTCCCCTTTGCCTTCTTAAATAGAAGATGAGGCAAACCTTGGGGTGTAGGTTTAAAAAGAAAAGTAAGGCCTACTGAATATGCCTTACATAACTGAGAAGCATTAATGGCCCTCCTTTTGGGCCTACTCACGCCTTGGTGAGTAAATCTAATAGCAATAGACTATATAGCTTACAAAAATAAGTGTGACTATTCATTTGTCAAGGCCTTGGGAAAAAATTATTTATTTTTTTCTAAGAACGAGGTTATTTTTAGGATATATTCTTTAGACTTTTCAGATACTATAGCCGCGATATGAGCTACTCCTTCTAATATCAAGATATCCTTGGGCTTGGATGCTTGAGCATGCATCTCTAATGAATGAGTGTAAGGGACTACCTCGTCTGCTGTCCCATGGATAAATAGTTTGGGCACCTGGCTCTCAGTCAAGGTGTCTAAAGCAGAGAACCCTTCACTTGGGATAGTACATGTATATTGAGGGTAGGCTTGAGAGAAAAGGTCATAGAATGAGGTGAGACCTGCCTCAAGAATGGCCCCTTTGATCCATGGAAGGGAAGGGAGGATCCTGGCCAGTGTGTATGCGCCCATTGACTGCCCAAAACCAAATATAGAATGCCCGAATAACTTACCCCTTTCCGATACATGGGCAAATACAGCCTTTGCATCCCTTTGGACATTCCATATCCGCTGTAATCGAATGCAATCAAGGGGTAACCTAGTTCAAGAAGAAAGATTACCCCTGTAATATGAGATGTCATGTTTTCTGCATTGCCATGAAGATGGACTATAGTGGTATCCTTTACATCCTTTGTTTTAGGCAGAACAAACCAGCAGTGAAGACGGTCTTCTATCATGAACTCTTGTTTTTCAAACCCTATATTGGAAGGGTCGAAATAGAGGATATGATCGGGATAAAAGCAGTTCTCTTCAGTGATCTTCATTGTTAATTCCTTACCCTGAATTGAGTTATGTCCTGTTATAATTATAGTAAAACATTAGCAAAAACAATGGTAGATATAGTTGCCTTATTGTATGCTATATAGGAATCATGAGACCAATAGTAACGTTTATTTCTGATTTTGGCCAAAGGGATGGCTATGTAGCGCAGGTAAAGGCAAGGATTCTATCTTACCATCCGGATGTTTGTATAGTGGATATCACTCATCAGGTTTCTCCCCATGATATTATGTCTGGCGCATGGCTTATATACACATCATACTCATGGTTTCCAAACAGCAGTATACATCTGGCAATAGTCGATCCAGGGGTCGGATCTGAAAGAGCCATAATTGCTGTGGAAAAGGACAGTCATTTATTAATTGGCCCGGATAATGGTGTCTTTTCCTTTATATACCCCGCGAATAAGGTTATCGAGGTAAAATGGCGGCCATCTGGAAGTATATCTCCAACATTTCATGGCAGGGATATATTTGCTTCTTTGGTTGGGGTGGTGCTGGATGATGACAAGATAGAGAATCTAGGCCCGCCAATGGACAGTCCTGTTATATTGGATATACACAGACCCATGATAGTGCATATAGATAGATTTGGTAATATAATAACCAATCTGGATTGCAGCCACCTTAGACCAGGATGCAGGTTAACTGTAAGTGGTATTACCATAGCGCTTATAGCAAAGACCTTTACAGATATCCCCTATGGAGAATTAGGGCTTGTATGCGGAAGCGCATCAACTATTGAGATCGTAGCAAACCAGGCAAGGGCGGATGATATTATAGATGCAAAGATAGGTATGCCAGTGAGTTTATCTTTTGGTTAATCTTGTATGTAATATTTTATCTACATCGATAGAGCCAAGCGTGAGGATCATCCCTAAGGTTACACCAATATAGGTGGTGAAGATTCGCCAGAGTACAACCGAGATGCCTATAAGGTGTGTAGGTATAAAGCTGGTGAATAATAAGGCAAACCCGCCCTCGGCCACGCCACTTCCCCCGGGAGTAGGAGAAAAGTAGAGCATAGGCAGCAGTATTATCTGTGCCTGAATGGCATCCATGAAAGACACCTTAAACCCAAGTCCATGAATAATTACAGGGGCCAAGATAAATTGTGTCGTGATAAATAGACATCCTATTGCCAAGGCCACAAAAAAACCAAACCTCCCTTTATGAAGATAAAGGTCAAGTGCGTTGAAATAATCATCTGCTACCCCATGAACATATCGGTCTACTTCATAGTCTTTAATCACAGAGCGTTTGTGTAGATAGCCCAGAATTTTATCTACAAGCCACATGGTCTGTTTTGGGAAGAAATAAACACCAAGAAATAGAAAGGAGATAAACAGATAGAAGAATACCACGTAGTAATAAAGATACAAAAGGATCTTGTTGGAAGCAAATGCGCTGTTTGTGACCAGCACAATAACACCGGCTATTGCAAGAATCCCCATAGTGGATATCCTCTTTACCACATCTATAGATATGGCATTGCCAAGTGGTATATCATACTTGTACATCATATAGATCTCCACAGGTAACATACCTAATTGCAAGGGCGTAATGGCGCCGAAGAACATTCCTACCAAGATCATTTTTAACACATATGTAAACGGTATCCTGTGGCCGATGGCTGTACATAGGACCGATGTCCTTAGTGTGTCGAATAGGAGCATGAGGCCACATAGGGCGCTAAGCAGTATAATATCTTTTATTCCTATGTGTCGTAATGCATCCCATGTCTGTGTGGTAGAGGTGGCGCCAATTACTAAAGCAATAGTAATCCCGCTTATAAGAAAGAAGATCCCCAATCTCTTGCTCCAAGAAAGGCCCCTGTTGTTGTTCATTAAGCCTTCATATCAAACAACCTAAGCAGTTACAAGATCCTGTAGATTAAAACACTCTTGTCCAAAATAAAAGATCGAAGCTGTTCTAATAATTTGATAATAATGATCAAAATTGCATTTAGTTCACACAGAGGCTTGGAGTGATGGAGTAATGTAAAAATGGGAATAACCAGCGCTCCAATACTCCAAAAAATTAAAGCTGCAGCATGAATGGTTCAGGAGTAACAGACTGTTCAACAGGAATCAGATTATTTTGGACACTAATGAGATTAAGATTTTATTGGAAGAGTGGTTTGCTCTAACATTACCTGTTTTCCGAATAATTTTTTATGGAGATTTTTTGGATAGGGGAAGCTACCCCACCAGAAGGCTTAAATCTGAAAAGAGTGGGT
>JAGGYK010000115.1 GCA_021162585.1 Deltaproteobacteria bacterium | reverse complement strand
TTGCAACCCTGTATCTCTTTCCTGCTGTACCGGGTTTATGCAAAACAACAGCTACCATCTGCTGACCGGCTTTCCCCTCTTGGAACAACCTCCTCGTTGTATTGGCATCCACCATGGAACCGCAGACAGGACATAAGGCTACTGCCCTTGCAACAGTGCCATTGGTTGGATCAAAACCAGAAGGGGCCTTTTCATGCCCATCACCTACTATCTTAAACTTTACCCTCTTGCCTTCAACATATGGCAACAACGAGACTTTTTTATTCTTCTTTCTGGCAAGCCAGAACTGCCGCATCAATGGGATTTCAGCCCCGCATGCAGGATTCTGGCAGGGGATGGTCCTTGCCCAGATATAGCCCACAGGAATAAAACCCTCATCTTCTGCCAGATAGAACCTGCCGATCTCCTTTTTTGCCTCTTCCAGAACCCATGTGCCCCATTTTTTTACATCCTCCAGCAAGGGTTTAACTGTATTATCTTCAGTCTCACCCCACACGTGCTGTGACTTGGCTTTTCTTTTTACTGGCTTCCCATACTTCTGGGGATACTCGAGTGTGCATTTCTGGATCAGCACAGCAACCGGATTATAATCGTTTGAATAGACCTCGCAGCCCAGGCGAAGGGCCTCAAGAGGAATTGCGCCACCACCACCAAACGGGTCGAGCACCTTGGGCGGCTTACCCCCATTTGCTGCCAAAATATCCTTCCTGGCACGATCTATCATGGTCTGGTTAAGGGAGTTCTCCCACTTTGAAAACTCTGAGACAAACTGCCGCTTCTGGTTCCACTCTTCAATATTGTCTGGTGCAGGTATCAGGGCAGCATAATTCGTGGCCCTGGATGATGCCAGGGGCCTTCTTGCCCACCAGATGTGCAGGGTGGATATGTGTCCATGGCGGATGTTTTTCTCTTTGGCAGATTCAATGCTGACTTCTTTTACTGGAAATGTTTCTTCTATAAAGCGCTTATTCTTATTCACGATTATCCTTCCTCCCCATGGAGTTCAGGATTTCAGCGATTTGAGATTTCACCTCTGGAATGTATTGTTCGATAGTTTCCCACACCAGAGCGAAATCCACGCCAAAATAGCCGTGAATTAATCGGTCTCTCATCCCTGCTATCTTTTTCCAGGGAAGATGAGGATATTCTTCTTTTATAGACTCTGGTATATTTTTTGCCGCTTCACCCATGATTTCAAATTTTCGGATCACAGCACTTGATGTCTTATCATCCTGAAGAAACTGGTCAAAGTTCATCCCCTTGACAAAATCCTCAATGGATACGCAGGACTCAAAAATATCCTGCAAAAATAGTTTGTAGCTTCTTTTCATATCCGCACCAGATCACCATAAATATAGGGTTCAATCTCTTTTCTTATTGCTTTTTGTGAAACAATATCTACTTTGCAGCGCAATTTTTCCTCTAAAAAATCTCCAAGTCCTGCAAGATCGAAAAGGGTCGCGCCATCCAGAAACTCGACCAGCACATCGACATCACTTCCTTGTTTTTCCTCTCCTCTGGCATATGATCCAAAGATCCCTTTTATCTCTGCTTTATACCTTTGCTTGACATCCTTTTTTACACCTTCAAGTATTTTAAGGATTTCATCCTTTTTCATAGCCCTTGCCCCCTTGAGATACTTATCCTTGCAAGACATTCCTATTTGCTTTTGCCATTATCTCTTCCAATGGCACAAAATACCTCACCACTTCAACCTTTTCATTCGGCTCAAGATTCTCTGCCGGGTTCTGGATGATATAGAGTTGAGGGTTGGTGGCGGCATTCATTACAACATACAGATAATAGTCATCCTTAAACCTCTTTGCCTTAAACCACTCATTCTGGGTCAGTGCAACCGCGCCTTTTTCGCTCCTTGCCTTGACCTCTATATAGCGGGCATTTTTGTTTTTATCCATTGACCGTATATCAAAGCCTAAGTTTTCAGCAGATACGTCTTCTGGTTGCCTTCCATTGGTGATTTCATATTCCATGGCTTTCTCCATGCCGATTTGCTCGATCTCGGGATCACTTACCATGGCTTTTTCAACTGTATCTGTTGGCCTTACCCGGATAATCCCGACGAAGCGGGGCATGCTCATGGTTAGGCTTTTTTCTTTTTCTATCTGTTCCTTTAATTCATCAAGCGCCCTTTCATATTCTGTCTTTCTTTCCTCTTTATTCCTTATCGCAAGATCAACATTGTCTCCCTGATTCTTTCTATCATAAAGTGAAATCAACTCCCCATCCAATTTAACTATGAGGTAATCCAGTGATTTAATCCCGTACTTCTGCTTGATCTCTGCCTGTCGGTTGCGTTCTTTTTGAATATCTGCCTTATATTCCTGAAGCCTTGAGATCACACTATTAGCGATCATCTTCTTTAGAGCTTCCACGTTAGCGGTATCATCTCCCGGCTTATCCTCCTCTGCAAGATCCCAGATAATTGCAGGAGAGATTGGCTTCACATCCTCTCCCCCTGAATAAAATCCAAAAAGCCTCTTGCCGGCGACACTGCCGGTACCATCTCTGATTTCCCCTTCATAAAAGAGGATATACCCATCTAGTTTTCCATCAGGATCAGTAAAGGCTGTCCCCTTTCGAAGAGAATCAGAAAAATTATTCTCTATCCAGGTCAGTGTAGCCTCAAAGAGCGGATGGCCAAATGAGACAAAATCAGCATCGGGATTTTTAAAGGCGATCTCTTTATCAAAGGTTATCTTTGGATATTTTCTCAACAGCTCGCCGGAGGCCTTTTTAAAGGTATTCTGCTCGGCAATCTCTCGAATGCCGAATGGGATGGAATCTACGGCCAAAAACCCATCCTTGCGCTCTCTGACTTTGCCTCCTGCCTTGATAAAGGCCTTCCTGAACAGGTTTTCTGTGTACTCTGGAATGAGCCTGTACTCCCTTGCCTGCTGCGCCATCTCTTTTATGCGGGTATAATCAATGTAGTGTGTGGCAAGGCTCTCACTTAGGTTCTCTTTTACCTTTGTTATGTAATCCTGATCTACCTTGACATCAATATCCTTCAAGATTTCATCGATATTCCTGGCATTGGCAGCCGCATCCATTAAAAGCTGAGACAGGCTTTTATCGTACAGTACCTCGCTCAATACATCAAAGACCTTGTCGCTTCCCAAAGCACTTCTGATCTCATCCAGCTTATCAAACAATTTTTTCAGCACCATCCCCTCACGTGTGTCTTCTGCCACAAGATTAAAGACATAAACCTCCTTTTGCTGGCCATAGCGGTGAATCCTTCCCATTCTCTGTTCAAGCCGGTTTGGGTTCCAGGGGATGTCATAATTGATCATCAAGTGGCAAAACTGCAGATTGATGCCCTCTCCTGCAGCCTCTGTTGCCACTAACACCTCGGTTTCTGTCTTGAATATCCCCTCGGCCTTAATCCTGTCTTCCAGTCTCATTCCACCATGGATAATATTGGTTTTATATCCCCAGTCCCTTATCCTTTTTTCCAGATACTCCAGGGTATCTCTGGATTCCGTGAAGATGAGGACCTTTCTGTCCTCTTTTTTTGAATATCTTTGCGTTAATTCCTTCAGGGATTTCTTAAGTTCCTTTAATTTGATCTCCTCTTCTTTTTGAATGATGTCTCTGGCACGTTCAATAAGGGTATTGATGGTTGTGATCTCTTTTTCCAACTCCTCTCTATTTTCGGCAACGCTTAAGGTCTCCCAGATCTCTTCTTCCTTCCACCTTTCTTCCTCGCTCATGTCTTCAACTGTATCAAAATCGAATGTTCCTTCTGGCGCCTTTGGCCTTTCCAGCGTTCCATTAAGTAAATCCTCCAATCGTTTTTTCCTTCTTTCCAATGATTTAAGGAGGGCATAGGTACTGGATGCCAATCTCCGTTGCAGGATCACCAGGGCAAATGCGACGTTTCTTTTTTTATCCTTTGAAAGGGCCTTATTGTACTGGCTATTAACGTATCTTGACAGTTCATTGTAGAGGTCCTTTTCTGAGGGGGAATCGGTTCCCAGATTGAAAGAGATGGTACTTACATATCTTGGCAGGAAAAGTGGTCTGCCTTCAAAATCTTTCAGATCCTCTTTGATGCGTCTGATAAATAACGGGTTGTCATTGTTGTCTATAGATTCCTGCAACATTTCATTTGTGGCAAAAAAGCCTGGGTCAAGAAGATCAAGAAAGAGCCTGAAATTATCAGGATCACCCTTGTGTGGGGTTGCAGTTAAAAACAGCAAATGCTCGGTTGTGCGGGATAATGCCTCCCCCAATTTATAACGGCCTGTCTTTGCTGTCTTGTCTCCATATTGATAGGCGCTCATCTTGTGGGCCTCATCGACAATAATCAGGTCAAAGCGTGCAGCAGAAATGGATGGAAGGACATCATCCCTTTTTGCAAAATCGATGGAAGTAATGATTTGGCTTTCCCTCATCCATACATTTTCTCCGTAAAGGGCATCCAAAAGCCCCCTATCAATCACGAGAAATTTTTCTTCAAATCTTTCGGCCAATTCCCTTCGCCATTGGTCTTTGAGATGCCCAGGGCACACAATCAAAACCCTCTTTACCAGATTGCGTAGTTTCAACTCCTTGATAATAAGCCCTGCCATGATTGTTTTACCAGCGCCTGGATCATCAGCAATCAAAAAGCGGATTCTCGGTAATCGCAATACATAGCCGTAGACAGCCTCTATCTGGTGGGGAAGAGGGTCTACCTTGGATGTATTCATCGCCAGTAGGGGATCATACATGGATGCAAATCGGAAACGTTTTGTCTCAAGCGCAACAAAGACCTTCCATGGATCTTCAGTAAAGATAGATTCCATTTCTGCAATGGATAATCCTGAAAATTCATCACGGGGGATTATCTGATCGATATGGTCCCTGGAAAGGGTGGTAGCACCAACAATATGCACATACTCCCCCATCTCTTCAATGAGCTTTATTTCAACCGGCTCTGGCCACAAGGGGCCTTTTATGATACTTCCTTGTTTAATGTCTTTCATCTGGAAATTCCCTTGTATTGCTGCTTAGAAAATGATTATCATCTAAATTCATAAGTGATCTGTTAGCTGGCCAGTTGGATATTAAAAAGTTTATCTGCATGCTCTGTGATAACACTCCTTTATTCTTATAACAGGGCCAATCAGTTTTATCTTTATGGTTTATACCACCAAGAAAGATTGGCCTTCAACCATATTGCTAAGTTTAAGATACATCCTGACGAATAAAGTATCAAGAAAATAAGCTGATTGGCAAAAGATGGCGATCCTGCAAAAAGTTACTTACCATGTCATTGCGAGGGCGTAGCGACATGGCAATCTAATAATTTCAAATGGTTATACAATACGAGATCCTTCGCTTCGCTTAAGCCCCCCACGCTTCGTGTGAATCCCCGGGCGAATCTGTTTGGTGAAAATAGCATAACGACGAAGTCAGGGCTTCCACTGCCTTCCATGATATGACAAATTCCCAATTTCGCATAACCCAAGTTTACCCCTTAATTGGCAAAAAAGGGTAAAAAGCGCCTAATTTTTACACCTAAACCCGCATAAAATCAGCATTTATTTTCCAGGAATCTGATGTAGTTACCCATTAAAATAATTTCCCTTGACAAGGCTTATTACATAGTTTATACTTATAAGCATGTATATTATGACTGTTTCCAAGAAAAACCCTTATTCGTCTAAGGTTTTTGAGTACCAACGACTTGTTGAATCAATACGTACATCAAGGGGACCACGACAAAAATTTTTGCTTAATCTCGTAAAAGTTCCATTACCTAAATCAAAATGGGAACTACTTGTGCAGAGGATCGAAGATATCATCCACGGGCAAGAACCATTATTACCTCCAGATCCTGATGAAGGATCGGTCAAAAGATGCATTATGTACTGTTTCTCCGTCTTCTAATAAACGCGTATGAGCGATCCACGCTCGCAACAAAGTATGAAAATGCCCTTCCTAGGGATGGGTTCCTCTCTCGCTTGCCTGCATCGCTCTTTGATACATCCTTTAGGCTTGCTTACGGGCGCTCCCTATTCGCCTTTCAGGCTCAGAAGGGAGCGGTACCCCTTTAAGCAACGCCTAAGGATGTATTAGCAAATCGCGATGGAAGATCCGCTCAAGATTCCCCCACCCCTCCTCTCGTAAAGTATTCTTATAGCCTTATCCCCCTAAGCCTAATGTCTCGTGCCTATAAAACGGAGAACGGACAACGGCATTTTCATATAAAGACCAACTTTTTTGTCAGATATTGCATTTTTTACTAAAAAGTGGTTTTATTAGAGTTTCAATGCTAAGATATCAAGAGCGGTAAGCATTTTCATAGTATTTATAAATATTTATCAAGAGGTAAGATATGAACGAAAATATAATAACCATTGAAAGGCATATATTGGAAGAACAGAGACGATATGGCGGGCGTGGTGATTTCAGCTCTTTATTAAGCCAGATCGTGCTTGCGGCAAAGGTAGTCTCAGCCCAGGTGGGCCAGGCAGGTCTTGTGGATATATTAGGGGCTGTGGGTAATAAGAATATCCAGGAGGAAGATGTCCAGAAGTTAGATGTGTTTTCAAACGAGATATTTATTAATGCATTGAATTATATTGGAAGGGTGTGTGTAATGGCATCAGAAGAAGAAAAGGATATAATCTTGATCCCTGAACAATATCCCAAAGGTGAATATGTTGTCATGTTTGATCCTCTTGATGGATCGTCTAATATAGATGCAAATATCTCAATAGGCACTATCTTTTCGATCTTTAGGCGAAAGACAAAAGGCAATGGGGACGGCGCCATTGAGGACTGTCTTCAGCCAGGATATGCCCAGTATGGGGCAGGCTATGTGATATATAGTACAAGTACTATATTTGTCTATTCCACAGGTGCAGGGGTAAATGGGTTTACCCTAGATCCCAGTGTAGGTGAATTTGTTCTTTCTTACCCAGATATAAAGATACCGGAAAGGGGATCAATATATAGTATAAATGAGGGTTATTATAATTACTGGAAGAGGGGCACACGAGAGTATATTGACTACCTCAAGTCAGAAAGAAATCACAATAAAAAACCTTATTCCTTAAGATACATAGGTTCTCTTGTTGCGGATTTTCACAGGACCCTTCTCTATGGAGGCATATTCCTTTATCCTGAAGATTTGAGGGATCCAAAACGACCAGCAGGAAAGCTGAGGCTCTTGTATGAGGCAAATCCTCTTGCCTATGTAGTAGAACAGGCTGGGGGCAGTGCAAGCACAGGGTACCAAAGGATTCTTAATGTTGTTCCAAGCGAGATCCATCAGCGTGTACCCCTGATAATTGGCTCACGCTTGGATGTGGAGGAGTATGAAGAGTTTGCAAAAAGGAACAATATAGAGTAAAGATTGTCTAAACTCGAAAAAGGAGACTTTTATGAATAATAAAGGTGTGATCTCAGAATCTGAGTTCAAAAAAGCCCTTGATATTGGGCGCCCGCCAAACATACAAAATTTATTCCCGAACTCTCAAGCATTGATCGTCAGTGGAAAGGTAATAGATAGAGCAATGCTTAAAAAGGGTGGCGCAATGACCATTGCTGCTAATGGCAGGAATAGCACTATCATTCGAGGGACATTGAGGGCAGCTCAGAGGGCCAATGCAGCTGTAATAATAGAGATTGCAAAGTCTGAAAGTACATATTGTGCAGTAAATATGTGGAATATTGCCAGATATGTTGATACATTTTGCAATGAACTTGGCATTACAATACCTGTGGCAGTACATGCAGATCATTATGGTATAAGGACACAAGAGGATGTTGAATCTGCCAAGACAGAGATACCGTCTATATTTGATGCAGGTATAACATCCATTGCTGTAGACGCATCTCATATGCCGGATGACAAGAACCTGTTGGCTAATCTTGCGCTTAATCCGTATATCCCAAAGTGGGCGGGCTATGAGACAGAGGTAGGAGAAATAAAAGGAAAGCAAGGATTATCCACTGTCCAGGAAGCCCTCTTCCTTATCCAGGGGCTGAATGCCAACAGGATTTATCCTGATTGGATTGCACTAAATAATGGAACCACACATGGTATTGAGGCCACTGGTGCAGGGATTCAGATAGAACTAACAAAAGAAATCCATAAGGCACTCGAAAGATATGGGGTCTCAGGTGCGCAGCATGGTACATCAGGAAATAATTTAGAGCGTTTGCAGAGAATTGCTGCAGAGACCAACACAACAAAGGCAAACGTTGCTACTGCCCTGCAGATGATATCCTGGGGCGTAGATGTAAATGAATATGGCAATGCCCTCCAGGATAGGGATGGGCAGTTTATAAAGCTAGAAAATGCTGGTGTTACAGATGGTCTGTGGGCTGATATGGTCTCATACGCTGCATCAAAGTCTCTAAAAGGTGGAGATTATAAAAAACTCAATCTCCCGTTTGAAAAAAAGATCATGGCCCAGCCAAAAGATGTCCGTGAACGCATGGCAGAGGCAGTGGAGGCATTTGTATACAAGCTGCTTGTGGATGTATTTAATGCGAAAGACACTGCACCGCTTGCTATCGAGGCTATATTAAAGGCAGGTTCATATGACCTTGGACCCAAAGGTGCTCCTATTGAAGACCCAGATGATTGGACTGAGGAGAAGATTATGAGCAAGGGACTCTCTATTAGTAAGCCCTCTAGCGACCCCAAAGCTGATTATAGCGATTGATTTGCATCAAAATAATTAAAGATACACTTTGTATGAAAACAGTTGTCAGTCGTCAGTTGGAGGGAAGCGTCCTATCTGAGGATTTTACAACGGACAACTGACAGGGATGGAGTTCTTATTCTTTGGGCGTTTATTATCTTGTGTATTGCGTGCAAATCAAAGACAGGCCCGGATTTAGTTTCTTTTTCTAGTCTTGACGGATTAAATATTATATGGCATTAGTCCGCCAGTAGCAGAGATTAGTTTGAAACCCTGGGAGGATGTATATGGCGAG
Organism: Deltaproteobacteria bacterium; assembly: GCA_021162585.1. GTDB lineage: Bacteria > Desulfobacterota > Desulfomonilia > UBA1062 > UBA1062 > JAGGYK01. The sequence continues at coordinate 5,569 of JAGGYK010000115.1, read as the reverse complement.
AGTCACTGTTGAGGATTGTCTTGAAAAGTTGGATGATCGTTTTTCCCTTGCAATAGTTGCGGCTAAACGGACCAAGCAACTAGCGAAGGGAGCTACGCCTTTATCTAGACGTAAGGAAAATAAACAAGTTGTTACTGCCTTAAGGGAGATTGCAGAGGGAAAGATAACAATTAAGAATGAGTCATGATAAAGAAAGACTACTATGAAATATTAGGTGTTTCGCGCTCTGCCTCGTCAGATGAGATAAAGAAGAAATATAGACAGATTGCCCTAAAATATCATCCGGACAGGAATCCTGGGAACAGGCAAGCAGAAGAGCGATTTAAAGAGGCTGCAGAGGCATACGAGGTATTGCGGGACCCTGAGAAGAGGCGTATATACGATCAATATGGTCATGAGGGTTTACATGGCACCGGATTTGAGGGTTTTTCCAGCTTTGATGACATATTTGAGAGCTTTTCAGACCTCTTTGGTGATGTATTTGGCTTTTCTACCAGACGATCCTATCGTAACAGGCCTGTCCGTGGTGCAGATTTAAGGTATGATGTGAGTATAACCTTAGAGGAAGCTGCAAAAGGTAAAGAGATAGAGTTTGATATTCCAAAGACTGAGGTTTGTGACCATTGTGATGGTAGTGGTGCTGAACCAGGCACTTCACCAGAGGTGTGTAGTGTATGTGGGGGTAGGGGGCAGGTATACAGAACTCAGGGGTTTTTTACTATAAGCACCACCTGCACCAGGTGCCGTGGCACAGGACGTGTTATATCCAGGCCGTGTAAGAGATGCAGGGGTTCTGGGACTCTTACTCGCAAGAAGACCTTAAAGGTAAAGATACCCCCGGGGGTGGATTCAGGGACTACAATAAGATTGGCTGGCGAAGGCCAACTGGGTGAGCATGGAGGTCCGCCAGGTGATTTATATGTAATGATCCAGGTAAAGCCTCATCACATATTTACAAGACAGGGTGATGATCTTATTTGCGAGATCCCTATATCTTTTGTTCAGGCTGCCTTAGGGACTGTTGTTAAAGTTCCTATCTTGGATGGTGAATACGATCTTGAGATCAAGCCCGGTACTCAGCCTGGGGAAATATACACTATTAAGGATAAGGGACTAAAGCACCTAAGGGGCAGAGGATATGGTGATATGAGGGTGGGTATAAGGGTTGTAATACCAAGAAAACTCACTAAAGAGCAAGAAGAACTCCTTGAACAATTTGCCCTTATATCTAAAGATGAGGTGATGGATCGTACAAAACACAAGAAAAAGTTTAATATATTTTAGTTGGCTATTCTGATAGATGGATTTCATAAGGTCTAAATTCAGTGGTTACCAATGGGAATTAGTAAAACACAGAGATGTCAGGAGCGTATATAAACTTACTCAGGGTAAAAATAGCCTGTATATAAAGATATATCACCCCACAACTATATTTCAACAATTGAGGAATATGATTTATCCAAGGACCCTAAAAGAGGCGCGTATGCTACTTAGATTGGCAGACTCAGGGATTATGGTACCAAAGGTGATAGATCATATCAGGCATGGTTTTACATCTGCGCTTGTAACAAGGGCAATAGATCCCTGTAAACATCTGTATGATATACGTATAGAAGATCAGGCCCGCATAATATTGGACATCACAAAGACACTCATGGAAAATGGTTTCTATTATAAGGACCTGCATGCAGGCAATATCATATTGGATGATACAAATAATGCCTTTTTGGTAGATGCCTATGAAGTAGTGCCTAGACGTAGAGTAAAGGAGAGAGATGTTATAAATATGTTTGCCCTTGTCTTAGGTATATATGATGTATCAAACCAACTCTTGGGAGATTATATACATATACTCTTGCCTCAAGTTGATCCCAAGGGGATTATAAAGGCAATAAGGAAAAAGGCCTTTTTTAGTACAAGGCAGCTGGTAAAGAGATATGTAAAAAGAAGTCTAGCCCCAGGGAGTTTTTCAGAGTTTATATCTACACATGAGTATGATGCGTTGATCCCTAGGGATAGTAAGATTGATCTAGATAAGATTATCCAGACCCATAGAGAGAATATCAAAAATGGGAATAATATACTTAAATATCAAGACAAGACTCAGGTTAGTCTTGCAGGTGATTATTGTGTAAAGTGGTATAAAAAGATACATAAAGTGACTCGACCATATGCCATCAGGGCATGGTGTGGCCTGCTTACTTTATATTTTAATGGCATACATGTACCAGCACCTGTAGCAGCTGTAGTATTTAAGGACAGATCAAGTCTTCTTATTACTCAGGGCTTAAGTCTACCTAATCTAGATAGACTTTTGTATCATGAATATGAAAGCATGAGTCTTAAACATAAGATAGAACTTTCCAGGAGATTCGGGATGCTTGTTGGACGTATGCATTCACGTAATATATATCATGCGGATATGAAGGCTTGTAACATAATGGTAGCGAATGACACTGTAGACTTTTTTATCCTGGATACAGATAGAGTAACCCAGTTGAGACACATGTCAGATAAAAGACGCTTAAAGAATCTAGTTCAGATAAACACTAGTATCCCAAGACATGTCTCAAGTGGATTGAGAATGGCATTTATGGTAGCATATACTAATATTACTGGCGGTAATCCAAAGGATTTTTTTAAAGAGGTATGGGCGTTGTCGAAAATGGAGGATATAGTATACACTACTAATCTCGGAGACAAGATTGAGTCATGGGATTAGCTTTCATAATCCTTGATTACACTTGAAGGGTCGGTTCTGACTTTGTCCAGCTTTGTTTTGAAATCATCTGTAGGCTCTACGCCGGCTTTCATTAACATCCTTTCTGCCTCCAGGCCAATATTTCTTGTATCTTTGTAAAAGCTATCAGAGTGCCTGGCACGCGGATCAAAGGATGCAAGGCGTTCCTTGTGTGACGAGACAGAATTAAACGTGGAGATAATCCGTTTGAGATCTTTGAACCCACAGGAATTACATTCAAGATTATCTGGCTCTTTGAATCCTTTCACTAATAAAGTGGTTATCTTCCCACATCTGTTACATTTATATTCATAGATTGGCATGAAATGCTTTATATATAGAGAATGATAAGTTTTTCAAGTCTAAAAAATTGGCGCCGATGTGTATGCATATATGGTTTGCAGATTACAAGATAGATTGATTATTTTTAACTATTCAGGTAAATAGAGGGAAGGTGGAAGACTAATAGGGACAAATCATGCGTGATCACACAAAACTAGGTATTCAGCCTTCAACCTAAATAGCTAGGTAGTTACGATTATTTTTAAATTATTAGGTAAAAATGTATATTAAGAATTATAAAGATAAAGGAGTATATCTATTTGAGTAACGATCAAGAAGATAAAGGAGAGTTATCCTTTTTTAAAAGGATAAAAGCCCTATTTAAAAAGCCCTCAATGGATTCAAAACAGGAGATCCGTGAGATTATTGATCAGGTAGAGGAAAAGGGTTTCATTGATGAAGATCTAGGGGATATGATTCATAACATCATTGTGCTTAAAGATACTGCTGTACATGAAATAATGGTGCCAAAGGTAGATATGGTAGTCTTGGAGAGCTCAGCCTCTATAGATGATTTAGCAGATGCCATAATTAAGAATGGGCACTCAAGGATCCCGATATATGACAAGTCACCGGACAATATAATAGGTGTGGTATATGCAAAGGATCTATTAAAATATTGGCGCTCTTCACCAGATAAGATAAACATTAAGGATTTTATGCGTCCCCCATACTTTGTACCAGAAGGCAAGAGGATAAAAGAACTTCTGAATGAATTTAAACGAAAGAGCTCGCATATAGCTATCGTGATAGATGAGTATGGAAATGTAGATGGCCTCCTTACAATAGCAGACATTATAGAAGAGATTATAGGGGATCTTCCGAATGAGGATAATAATGGACAACAACCTGTTATTGATCAAGGAGGAGGTGTTTTTTTAGTGGACTCAAAGCTGCCTATAGACGAATTTTGTGAGACCTTTTCCGTAGAGATACCAAAAGGCAATTATGATACCATTGGCGGATTTATTACATATAAGCTGGAGAGAATACCCAAATTTGGGGAGACATTGGAGTATCAGGGTCTACTCATTAAGGTTGCTAGCGCTGATAAGAAGAGGATATTAAGACTTGTTGTTCAGACCGCTGCGAGGCAGGTAGATTGAGGAAGACCTGTCTTGTCATCTTAACTGGTCTACTCTATGCTCTGGCATTTCCAAGCTATAATCTGTGGCCTCTTATATGGATATTTGCTGTCCCTATGTTTTTTGTTGCAGAAGATCTGTCTCTGGCCCATGCCTTTATTTTCGGGTTAATAGCAGGCATTGTGGCATGGTCGGGTAGTATATACTGGATAGCATATGTAATCTATGAATTTGGAGAGCTGAATCTTCTTTTGTCTTCCTTTATTCTTTTTATCTTTGTTGTCTACTTATCCATATATTTTGGTGTGTTCTCATGTATTGCATCCGGGACCCTTAGATCCAAACATTCCATAATATCTTTACCTGGCATATGGATCATTCTGGAGTTGTTAAGATCATATGCATTATCTGGTTTTCCATGGGGGTTGGCTGGGCACTCTCAATTTCCGTTGAAAGGCCTTATTCAGATTGCAGAGTTTGGTGGGGTCTATCTAATCAGTGGTATCATCATGATGGCAAATGTAGCTATTTATAAGGCCATCAAAAGGGAATTCAAACCAATCCTCCTTGTTATATTTGTATTGACCATATCTTTTGCATGGGGAAATTGGCGGATGGATAATCTCGATATTACAGGAAAGACCCTTAAGGTAGGTATTGCACAGGCCAATATTTCTCAGGAGGAAAAATGGTTACCTGAAATGATTACACCTACTATAAACATATATTCACGGTTAACAAAATCTGCTTTAGAGATGGGCGCAGATCTTATTGTGTGGCCGGAGACATCATGCAATTTTTATCTATTTAGGCAGTGGGGGCCTACATCTAAGATTATAGGGCTGAGCAAAAGGTGCAATGCTCATTTATTAATAGGCAGCCCAGCCTATGAGGATGGGAAATATTTTAACAGGGTATGGTTTATATATTCAGGTAAGATTTATGGTTACTATGACAAGGTACATCTAGTCCCATTTGGAGAATATCTTCCTTTGGCCAGCATTCTACAACCCATTGTAGGCACTCTTAGCCAGGGTATAAGCGATTTTTCCAAAGGGAAAAGGTTCAATACCATAGATGAGGCAGGGATATTGATCTGTTTTGAGAGTATATTCCCTGACATGTCACGCAGGTTGTGCAAGGAGAAGGCAACCTATCTGGTAAACGTATCTAATGATGCCTGGTTTAAGACATGGGCTACCCCAGAGCAACATTTGCAGATAGCTGCCTTCAGGGCTATAGAAAATAGACGCTGGCTTATAAGATCTGTAAATCATGGGATATCTGCTTTTGTAGATCCATTTGGCAGGATTACAGCTAGCATTGGCCTTCTTAAAGAAGGCGTGATTATAGAGGAGATTACAAAAAATTTATATATAACATTTTATGCAAGGTATGGGCC
>JAGGYK010000054.1 GCA_021162585.1 Deltaproteobacteria bacterium | reverse complement strand
TTACAGATACCTACCTGAACTCAGAACAGCAATACAAAGGGAGCTTGGAATAATCTCAAAGCAGGAGATGGCCGCATGAAAGAAATTGGAGCCGCTCTAAATGTCAACTAAAAAAGGGATTGACTCCTTTCCCTTACTAGCTGACCAAAGACATCTTTGTAAAATGTCTGAGTAATAGCTTCTCTTTTTTCTTCAGGGTCTGTTATGCCTTTTAGTGCATTAAAAAATTGTTCTTTAGCATCAAGCACTTCTACAGGTATACCCAGCTCTTTAAACCATGAAACAATTTGCTGGGGTTCATCTTGTCTCATTAGTCCACTATCTATAAAATATGTCTTGAGTCTACCCCCTAAAGCCCTATAACCCAACATTGTAACAGCTGATGAGTCGACACCCCCTGACAATGCATTGATAGCTGTATCACTCCCAACAGCAGAAGAAATTTCATTGATTTTTTGTTTTATAAATTGCTTTGGATCTAAATCTTCTATTTTTATTTCTTTAACTTGCATTTAACTTCCCCTTTTCTAAAAGGTTTAAACCTGACGGTTTTGTAAAAAATCTTTTTAACTTGTCATTTCAAGTGACCTGCCTGCCGGCAGGCAGGAACGAGAAATCTTTCCAATGCAACATGCTGAATTCACAAGATTTCTCCCTAATATTCGACCTGCCTGCAGCAGGCAGGAATGACCGATTCACCGAGTTTGACTTCTTACGAATTCATCAATTCTCATCCCTGGAATTTTTCCTAATGCTCTTCAACTTCCGATCATCTGAATCTTGAAACCCCTCCACAAACTGCCTACCTAAAAGCAAAGTAGGGCCCGTTCCCCTGAACGGGCCGATGAGGGCAAAAGGCCTCTACAAAACTTTGTGCCTCGTGCCTATAAATGGACAACGGACAACGGATAACAGACAACGGACTATGGCATTTCCATACAAATTTTGGTATCAGTACACCGTCCATGAATAACCAAACTATAGACAATGTATTCAAAATACTTGAGGAAGAGATGGTCTCCTGGCAAGAACCCGTAGTAAGCAGGGTATCCCGTGAAAAAGACCCTTTCAAAATACTGATCTCCACAGTTTTAAGCCTGAGGACAAAGGACAAGACAACAGGGCAGGCATTCAATCGGTTATTTAATATAGCCTCCACACCTGAAAAATTACTAGAACTACCCTTATCCACAATAGAAAAGGCCATATATCCAGTTGGCTTTTATAAATCAAAGGCCCGCAATATTATAAAGATATCAAAAATCATCTTAGAAGATTATGGAGGGCGTGTGCCGGGTAATATGGATAAACTCTTAAATCTCCCAGGTGTGGGCAGAAAGACAGCAAACCTGGTAATAATATTAGGATTCAATGGAATGGGGATATGTGTGGATACACATGTTCACAGAATTACAAATAGATGGGGGTATGTATCTACAAGGAGCCCGAATGAAACAGAGATGAAGCTACGGGAGGTGCTACCCAAAAGATATTGGAGGAGAATAAATGATCTACTTGTCCCCTATGGACAAAACCTGTGTATGCCGGTAAGTCCTTATTGCTCGAGGTGTAAACTATGTACGTATTGCGACCAGATTGGGGTAAGCAATCATAGGTAAAAACCCCTCATTGGCCTTCTCATCCTACCTCTGCGGTGAATAAAAACCCGTTTAGGGAAACGGGCCATACCAGAGCTAATTGACGTGAGGGTATGGTGTGTGGTACTGAGGCTGATATGTCATTATCCGTTGGTTTGCAGGCAAAGATTATATAGCATTCATTTTTTATCCGGGTAGGATAGAGATCAAACCTCCTTCTGCGGAGGGATTAAGGACAAAATAAATGGCCTGTACAGTAAGTGGCCTTATAACAGAAATCGGAAAAAATGAGGCTATTGTGCATGTTGAGAGAAGATCTGCATGCCAGGGGTGTGCAGCATCGAACATCTGTCATGCATTTGTAAAACCTAACATGGAATTCAGACTAAACAGACCCAAGTTTGATATAAGGCCAGGCGATAAAGTAATGATAGCCATGGAGGACTCTTCCTTTCTAAAGGCGTGCGCAATTACTTATCTTATACCACTGGTATTCATTGTCCTGGCCATATCTATTACAAGCCTTGCTGGCATAGGTGAGGCCATCCAGGCAATATCTGGTATATGTGCATTTTTAGGAAGCTTACTAATAGTAAGACGGCTTGGCACCAGGATAAAAGGCCCAAGGATATTAGAGGTGATAAATGAAAACCGAGACAAAAAAGATCCTATGCCAGAATAAAAAGGCAAGGCATGAATATGATATACTAGAATCTATAGAGGCAGGCATAGTACTTACAGGCCCTGAAGTGAAATCATTAAGGTCTGGTGGGGGCAACCTCAAGGATGGCTACGCTGGGATAGATGGATCCGAGATGTACTTATATAACGTCCATATCAGCCCTTATGCCCAGGCCAGCATCCACAACCTCGACCCAAGACGAGCCAGGAAACTCCTTCTACACAGGAGGGAGATTGCAAAACTATCTGGCAAGGTTAAAGAAAAAGGCCTTACATTAATCCCCTTAATCCTTTACTTAAAAGGCAGCCTGATAAAGGTAGAGCTTGGTCTTGCAAAGGGCAGGCATACCTATGATAAAAAGCAAGTGATAAAAGAAAGAGATATAAAGCGGGATATGGATCGAGAGATAAAGTCGTGGTAGTAAACATCTCTCTATAGGGCTATTTACTCTCTAACCCCTTCTGGTGGCCCTACCCTGCTTATGACCTGAAGAATCTTTCCGCTTACTGGATCCCTTTGGATGGAATCCACAGCCTTCCCCTCAATCTTCATTCTTCCACCCAGCCCTTCTTCCTCCAAACTCTTTTCTACCATTCTAGTGACATCGTCGTCTGTCATTGAACCGGGCTCCACTGGAACTATCCTGAAGATCACCTTATCTCGCTCTATTTGTTCTGCTTGATATTCTTTTATTCCCGGATTATTCAGCGTAGGAACAAAAAATATATATGGATGAATGGGTTCGTAGCCCCCACCAGGTTTTGATATCCATACTATCTCATCTGTTCGTCCCTCCACAGAGCGAATCAATGGTAGCGTACTTCCGCAGGTACATGACTCAGGTTCCATGCAGACCCTATCCTGAAGCTCATAGCGTATAATAGGCTGTACATAAGTGTAAAGATTTGTGACCAATATTTTATTACCAGTTGTGCCTGGGGGTACTGGCTGATAATTTTCATCCACCACTTCAAGGATTACTAAATCAGAGTTTATATGCATACCCCTATGCATCTCACACTCCCTTGCCATAAGAATGCTCTCACACGCACCATAGTCATCAATTACATCGCGACCAAAGGCCTCTTTGCATAGCTCACGGGTCTTGGATGAAAGTGGCTCACTTAAAGAGGCTATTACACTTCTTGGATCATCAAACCTAAGTTTGAGACGGCCTGCAAGTTGTTCATATGCCAAATTTGTTATAACAGTTGAATATGCCTGGAGAATATGAGGCTGAAATTTATTCAATTCATCGCACAACTCATCAATAGGCTTAAACACAGAGAAAAACCGATTGTCCATTATGGGATTATTCGGATTCATTGAAATACGATAACAAGTAATAAAACTTGCCGCATGGCCATTTGTCATCATAATATTTGCTACACGCAGCCTTTCACCTATAATATAGCCGAATAAGGATAAAAGGCTGGTTGGAAAACTATTGCCCCGTGCCATACCTGTAGCATATGCATAATCAAATTCCCCCCAATGGTAAGCCATTATACCCATTTCACCCGATGTCCCAGAGGAATTAAGTATTACAAAGTCATCCTTAAAAGGCATGGCTGCATTAGCACGATCAGATAAAAATTCTTCCAGATCCTTTAGATTCAAGCGAGGATCAGTAACCAGACTGTCATAGTTATCCATCATGATACGCTTGGTAAGGATAGGTAAGTCCTCTATACTACATCTCTCAGGATCAATACCCTTGTAAAACTCCCTGTAAAATGGAGAGTGTGCCATGGCATATTTAAGGACATCCCTAAATTTCTGATCTTGAAGATTTTTAAGTCCTTCATGTGGGAGCTTCTGATTACGGATAAGCTCTTTCTTCAAACGCAATATATTTCGAAGTTCAATAATATCCCGCAAATACCATTTCGCAGTATGTAAAAAACCCATCCTTTTTCTCCTCACTATTCTTGCATATGTATAATGTATAAAAGGTAAAGCAACTTAAATGCCAGACAATAGTCAGAAATAACTACTTAATTCAATTACAAAAAAATTGTAGGCCTATGTACATTTCTCTTGAGATGGAATTTTATTGTCCTTTATAGGAAATAATTTTCCATATACTTTTATAAATCCTGAACCAATCGAGAGGCCAGACACGCAAAGCAGTTTTGAGTTTTAGGTGTTAGGTTTTGAGTGTAATAAATTCTATCGGAACATTGAACTTCGAACCCACAACTTTCACCTTTCCGACTGTCGACTGACGACTGTCTTTTGGACTATCGACTGATATTATGGGTTTTCTATCTCCTTGGTATAGTAATAAAATACACAGGCACTTAATATAAACAGCCCTGCGCTTGCATAAAATATTTCGTCAAGACCAAGATGGTCCATTATAAGACCAGAGAATACAGGGCCTATAACCATACCTAGACCAAATACAAAGTTGTAAACACCGAGTGCGAACCCCAAGCCTAAACCTTTGGAGCCCCTTATTATCATAGCTGTTGCTGCTGGGTTTGCTATAGCAGAACCTATACCTCCAATAACGCTAAGGATAAAAAATGACCAAAAATCAGAACAAAGCGGTATGTAAGCCAGGTCTACTGAAACAAGAAGTATTCCTATTACTACAAGAAATACCTTGTTGTACTTATTTGCAAGATATCCAAAAGGTGTCTGCAGCACGCCTGCACACAACATGAGAACAGATGACAATATGCCAATTTGGGTAGTAGGAATATGCTCTCTCCATGTGATTAATGGTAGGAATGTCATGAGCCCGCTCTCCCCTAAGGCAATAATAAATGCAAAGGCCAGGATACCCTTCATCAGGCTGGATCTCGAGATATCTTTGATCGGATGCTCTGAGATGCGATCCTCTTTTTTGTGAGACTTACCAGATGAGTCCTTTTTACCAGGTAACAGAAATAACACCAAGAAAAAGGCAAGGGTCAAGAATCCCGCCATGGCATAGAACGGCATGTGTATATTGTATATGTCTGTAAGAAGACCTCCAATAAAAGGACCTACTCCCATCCCTAGAAGAAGCCATGTATTATATATCCCCATGTACGAACCTTCTTGATCCCTTGGTGCTACAGCCCCTACATATGCCATAGCGACAGTCCATACCATGGCAGAAAGGATACCTTCTGTAAGACGAATAATTATGAGGTGTGTTGGGTTGGTAGCAATAACATAAGATAATGCAACGAATATATGGATGCCAAGACCTAAGACTATGATCAGTTTGTATCCAACACGGTCAGATATCCTTCCTGCAATGGGGTTGGCGATTGCCATGGTAAGGGCAAAGCTGGAAAATATAATACCCAACATAGTACCTGATGCACCAAGATCTTTTGCATATAAAGGAAGGATTGGTGCTATAATGCCAATACCAAGCATAGCAGCAAATGTTGCAATACATAATACAATAAAGATCCGTACAGTCATATATGTTTCCTTATAGTATAAGCTTACAGGTTAAACAGAAAAAAGATAAGTTTGTCTATGATAATTTAAATAAAAGAGGTGTGACACACTCGATAGTCAAAAAGACAGTCGTCAGTCGATAGTCGTTAGTCAATAGTCGAAAAAGCAGAAGATTACAGGTTCAATGTTCAATGTTGGGCTTCCAATGGTGTTGGGTTTTGAGTGTTGAGTTTTGGGTTTTGCGCTCACAACGAAGGATGAAAACACCCTTCCTCGGGATGGGTTCCTCTTTCGCTTGCCTGCATCGCTCTTTGATACATCCTTTAGGCTTGCTTACGGGCGCTGTCTATTCGCCTTTCAGGCTCAGAAGGGAGCGATACCCCTTTAAGCAACGCCTAAGGATGTATTAGCAAATCGC
>JAGGYK010000053.1 GCA_021162585.1 Deltaproteobacteria bacterium | reverse complement strand
GCACAAGACATTAGGCTTAGGGGGATAAGGCTATAAGAATACTTTACGAGAGGAGGGATGGGGGACTCTTGAGCGATCCTTTAAGCGTTTTTTGCTAATACATCCAAGCGAAGCTGAAGGAGAAGCGATCCCTCCTGAGCCCGAAGGGCGAATAGGGAGCGCCCGTAAGCAAGCCTAAAGGATGTATCAAAGAGCGATGCAGACAAGCGAGAGAGGAACCCATCCCTAGGAAGGATATTTTCATACTTGGTTGTGCCTGCCCAGCAGGCATGGCAGTTTATACCAAGTTGCAGTCATGTCATGCGATGAGTTTGCTCCGCCGGGGCAGACTTGATCAAATCTTCACTTCAGCCCTTTGTAACTAATAGAAAACAATAAAAATGCTGACTTGGTATATTAGTTTTGACGTGCTTTCTAAGAATGTCATATTGACATATACACAAAAATCATGGTATCTACCGCAAAATTTTTATAACTAGGAGCATGAATGCAGGAGATTAGACTTCATGGAAGAGGTGGACAAGGAGCTGTTACATCAGCTGAACTTATAGCTACTGCCGCTATAAAAAAGGGCAAGTTTGCTCAGGCATTTCCAAGCTTTGGGCCTGAGCGCAGGGGCGCGCCTGTTGTAGCATTTTCCAGGGTTGATGAGAAAAAGATACATATCAGGGCAAGGGTATATAATCCTGATATAGTAATCGTATTAGATCCGGGGCTGCTGTCTTTGTTAGATCCTACCGATGGCATGAAAGCAGATGGCATCCTGGTGTTAAATACGAAGAAAGGCCCGGATGAAATACGTGACAAGTATGGATACAAATACAAAATCATTACAATAGATGCAAATAAGATAGCCTTAAAAGAGTTGGGCAGGCTTATAGTAAATACCACTATGCTTGGCGCCTTTTTAAAAGCGACAGATGCTTTGACGCTTAAGGATATTGAAACGCCCGTAATGGATAGATTTGGGGCCAAGTTGGGGGGCAAGAATATGATTGCCTTGAAACGGGCCTATGAAGAAGCCATTATAAAGGAGTAGAGATCGTGGCAAAACCAATGGAACAAATCAAGTGGCAGGAATTAGAACCAGGGGCTGTAGTCACCGAGGTAGGTAGTGCCAGGGAGTATCATACTGGGACATGGAGGTCGGCAAGGCCTGTTGTAGATAGTAAGGGGTGTATAAGGTGTGGTGTGTGCTGGCTTTTTTGTCCTGATGCGGCAATAATACGGGCAGAAGACGGACATTTTGAGGCAGATCTTACCTATTGCAAAGGGTGTGGGATCTGCGCACGGGAATGTCCTACGGGATGCATCACCATGATGGCTGAGGAGGAGGAATAAGATGGGCGGAAAGCGAAAGGGAATCGAGGTCTCGCTTGCTATAGCAGAGGCAGTGGGACAGGCCAATGCAGATGTAATTGCTGCCTATCCAATAACCCCCCAGACACACATCGTGGAGCACCTCTCGGAATTGGTAGCAAATGGCGAGTTGGATGCTGAGTTTGTCCCTGTAGAGAGCGAGCATTCAGCCATGAGCGTATGTTGCGGATCTGCTGCTGTCGGAGCGAGGACCTTTACAAGCACAAGTTCTCAGGGGCTGGCATTGATGTCAGAGATATTTTTTATTGCCTCTTCTATGAGGTTGCCAATGGTGATGGCCCTTGCAAACAGGTCTTTATCCGGTCCTCTTTCCATCTGGAATGATCATACAGATACAATGATGGTGCGTGATGCAGGCTGGATACATGTCTTTGTGGAAAATGGCCAGGATGCCTATGATCATATATTCTGGGCATTCAGGGTTGGAGAAGACCCGGATGTGCTTTTGCCTGTTGCTGTGAACTTTGATGGGTTCATACTTACCCATATGATAGAACCTATAGAATATGAGAAGGACGAGACAATAAAAAGGTATTTGCCTGAATTCAGATTAAAAAACGCCCTGCATCCGGATAAGCCTGTCTCGATGGGTTGCTTTGGTATGCCTGAGATATATACAGAGGCCCAGATGTCCAGAGAAGATGGGGTGACAGGTTCATACCCCACGATAATAAAGGCATGGGAGGAATGGGGAGAACTTACAGGGAGGCAGTATCATCCAATAGAGACTTACAGGGCAGATGATGCCGAGTATTGCATAGTAACCATGGGGTCATATGGCGAGACTGCAATGGAGGTTGTAGATACCTTGAGAGAAGAAGGGGAGAAGGTCGGTGTGGTGAAGATCAGGCTGTGGAGACCCTTTCCCTTTGATGAGTTTCGAGGCGCAGTACTTGGCAAAAAGGCCTTGATCGTCATTGACAGGGCCATCAGTTTCGGCGGTCCTGGCGGGCCTGTTGCCTCAGAGTTACGCTCGGCCCTTTATAAGAAAGAGGGGTCCCCTGTGATAGTGAATTATGTTGCTGGCCTCGCAGGCAGGGATGTATCCCGCAATGATTTCAGGAATATTATTTTGGAAGGCAAAGCCAAGGCAGAATCAGGTGATACTGAAGGGTTTATACTTTACGGTTTGAGAGGATAAGGAGTCAGCTATGGATAGATTTAGTGTTTTTGCCCCGAGATTGGTTGAAAAGGCAGAGAATTTTACATCAGGGCACAGGGCATGTCAGGGGTGTGCAGAGGCCTTGGCTGTAAGGTTAGTGATGAAGGCGTTAGGCCGCGATACCATTGTCGCCATGGCAACAGGGTGTATGGAGATTGTTTCTTCGCCCTTGCCTACAACCGCATGGATGGTGCCCTGGATACACGTGGCATTTGAGAACGCATCGGCTGTAGTATCCGGTTGTGAGGCCGGGATGAAGGCATTGATGAGAAAAGGAAAGGTCCCTGAGAAAAAGATAACATTTGTGGCAATGGGCGGTGATGGCGCAACCGCTGATATTGGGATGGGTCAGATCTCCGGGGTGATGGAGCGTGGCCATGACATGATCTATATATGTTATGACAATGAGGCATACATGAATACAGGCATACAGCGTTCCAGCTCTACACCATATGGTGCAAGCACCACGACAAGTCCTGCAGGAAAATATAGTATTGGACAGCATACCCAGAAGAAGAATCTCCCTCAGATAGCAGTGGCGCATAATATCCCGTATGTGGCAACGGCTTGTCCAAGCTTCCCCTTTGACCTTATGCAGAAGGTAAAAAAGGCCTCCTCGATACAGGGCCCTGCCTATATCCATATCTTGAGCGTATGTCCTACGGGCTGGAGGATACCAATTGATGAAAGTATCCGCTATGGGAGACTGGCTGTAGATACAGGGGTTTTCCCTCTATACGAGGTGGTAGACGGCTCGTATAAGATGACCTACAAACCCTATCGGTTAAGGCCGGTAAATGATTATCTAAAGGGCCAGGGTAGATTTCGGCACTTAACAGATAAGGAGACAGGCGTGATACAGGATAGAGTTACAAAAGAGTATGAAGGACTTCTAAAAAGGTGCGAGGGCAGGTAAGATGGCAATAGATATTCAGAAGGTAGATGAAATTGTTTTTGGCTATGAACAATCGAAGGAGTCATTGTTGCCTATACTCCAGGATTTTCAGCGGGAATTCAGTTATGTCCCAGAGGAGGGAATAAAGAGATTAAGTGATATCTTTGGTGTTCCTGAGAGCAGGATATATGCTATGGCCACATTTTATAAGGCCTTCTCTCTAGTACCCAAGGGCAGGCATACAATTAAGGTATGTATGGGCACAGCCTGCCATCTAAAGGGTGCGCCGTTTGTAGTAGAGGCCATAGAGAGGGAACTGAAGATAAAACCAGGCCAGACCACTGAAGATAGGCGATTCAGTCTGGAGACGGTAAACTGTGTTGGCACATGTGCTTTGGCGCCTGTAGTGGTGATAGATGAGGATTATTATGGGGGATCTACGTCAGAAAATATAATTAAGAATCTTAAAAGATATACTTAATTCCAGATAAGGGTGGGAATAATGGAGCATACAAAGATATCTACAATAGAAGGATTGAATAAATATAGAGAGAAGATTCTTGAGTCTAAAAAAAATGAATTACCCACTGTGTTCGTCTGTGGGGGTACGCCCTGTTTGGCCAAAGGAAGCAGGCAGGTTTTTGAGGCCTTTAAGAAGGAGTTTGGTGCTCAGGGGCTGACAGGGAGTGTAGAATTGGGCATTAAGACAACAGGGTGCCAAGGCTTTTGCAATAAGGGGCCCTTGGTCGCCTTTGCAGATAAAGACATTGTCTATATGGGTGTCAAGCCTGAACACGTACCAGAGATCATAGAAAAGACTGTGAAAAAAGGCGAGGTAATCGAGTCCCTTGGGTATAGAGATCCCCAGACAAAAAAATGGGCCACTGAATATAGCAGGATTCCTTTCTATGGTCATCAAAAGAAGCTGGTATTAAAAGATGTGGGTCAATTAGATCCCGCCAAGATAGACGATTATATTTCGAGGGGGGGATACAGTGCCCTTGCCAAGGCATTTAGTATGAATCCTGATACTATTATTGATAATATCGAACAATCAGGTCTGCGTGGCCGCGGAGGAGGAGGCTTCCCAACTGGTAGAAAATGGAGGTCGTGCAAGGCAATTAAGACCGATGTCCGCTATGTCATATGTAATGGAGATGAGGGTGACCCTGGTGCATTCATGGATAGATCTATAATGGAAGGCAACCCCCATGCTATCATTGAAGGGATGATAATAGGGGCATATGCCGTTGGTTCTAATCAGGGTTATGCCTACATTAGAGATGAATATCCCCTCGCTATAGAGAACATGAAGACTGCTATAGAAGATGCAAGGGGCCTTGGTCTTTTAGGAAAAAACATCTTGGGCTCGAACTTTGACTTTGACATAAAGATAAGCCGTGGTGGAGGGGCATTTGTATGTGGTGAGTCTTCTGCGCTCATGAGATCTATAGGGGGTAATGTGGGAGAGCCCCGGGCAAAGTATATAAGATCTGTTGAAAAGGGGCTCTATGATAAACCTACTGTGCTTAATAATGTGGAGACATGGGCCAATGTGCCTTTGATTATAACAGGCGGAGTTCAAGGATATAGAAAGGTTGGCACTAAAGGCTCTCCGGGGACAAAGGTGTTTTCTCTGGCAGGCAAGGTGGTAAATACCGGCCTTGTGGAAGTGCCTATGGGTATTACCTTAAGAGAGCTTGTATTCGATATAGGCGGTGGAATACCGAAGGGCAAGAAGTTTAAGGCGGTTCAGACCGGGGGGCCTTCCGGCGGGTGCATCCCCGAGTCGCTTTTAGATCTGCAGATAGATTTTGACAGCCTTTCAGATGCGGGATCCATGATGGGCTCTGGCGGTATCATCGTTATGGATGAAGACACCTGTATGGTGGATGTGGCAAAATACTTTATAACATTTCTGGTAGGGGAGTCTTGCGGTAAGTGTACGCCATGCAGGGAAGGGCTTAGACGGATGCTGGATATACTCACCGGCATTACTGAAGGCAGGGGCAAGCAAGGGGATATTGAGCTTTTAGAAGAACTATGTGATGTTTTGAAGTGGGGTGCATTATGTGCGCTTGGGACCTCTGCTGCAAACCCTGTGCTCTCTACTATTCGTTACTTCAGGGATGAATACGAGGCGCATATAAAGGAAAAGAGATGTCCTGCCGGTGTATGCAAGGAGCTTATTACCTACCGGATAGATGAGGACAAATGTACGGGTTGTACGGTGTGCGCAAAGAAATGTCCACAAAAGTGTATCTCCGGGGAAAAAAAGAAACCTCATACAATTGATGCAAGTAAATGTATCAAGTGCGGTGTTTGCAAGACAGTATGTCCCTTTGATGCAGTGATTGTTGAATAAGGAAAAGGTTATGGAAAAGATTAAGTTTGTCATAGATGGTAAAGAGGTTGAGGCCATAAGAGATCAATGTGTCCTGGATGTGGCAAGGCAAAACGGCATATATATTCCTGGCCTGTGTTATAATCCCGAGGTCAAATTCAGCGGGGGCTCCTGCAGGCTATGCCTGGTAGAGGCACATCAGGCAGGCAGGATGAGTCTGGTTACCGCATGTAACTATCCGATTAGAGAAGGGCTTGAGATAAAGACAGATACCTCTTTGGTAAAACGCATACGGAAAGGGATCATAGAACTGCTTCTCGCACGTGTACCAGACTCTGATGTGATAAAAGAACTTGCGGCCGAGGCTGGGATTGATGAGCCGCGTTTTGTTAAGGATGAGGGAGAAAATTATCACAGCAAGTGTATTGCATGCGGGCTCTGCATTCAGGTGTGTGAAGAGGTGGTGGGGGTCTCTGCCATAGCTATGTTAAACCGTGGGCCGGATAAGACCCCGGGTACACCCTATAAAAAACCAAGTGAGGTATGTATTGGATGCGGGGCATGTGCCTATGCGTGCCCCACAGATGCGATACCCATGGAGGACAATGGGGATACCAGGAAGATATGGGGCAGGGAATTTAAAATGCACCTGTGCAGCGTGTGCGGCAAGCCCTATATACCAGAGGCCCAGATCGATTGGATAGTAAAGACTACAGGCAAGGACAGGGTGTTTTTTGATAAATGTCCTGATTGCAGGTAACCATTCTTTAAGGTGGTCTCTTCAAAGAAGAGCAAAAAGAGGCTTATCTGTTATGCGTCAGGCGCCATGCGCGGTGTATATTATGCGGGGGTGATGAAGGCACTCGATGAAGAAGGGATCCAATTTTCCGATATAGCAGGTGTAAGCGTGGGTTCCACTGCGGCTGCATGGCATGGCGCAGGACAGGCTCAAGAGGTGCTTGATGCATGGGAGGCATTGGCTAAATATCGTCTTTCCTATCATCCTCTCTTCAATAGCGACAAGGCAAAGAATCTGGATTGGCTAATCCATAATATTTCTCTTCCGTTTCTGGATATAAAGGGATTGAAAAGATCTGGGATACAACTCCATGTGGCAACCTCACAGGTGTTGTCCCCCTCAAGGTGGGATCGAAAGACTATAGTTACTAGAAAATTTTTCCGGTTTAAAGACGATTTTTCTAATGACAGGTTGATTATGTCGATCAGAGCCAGCTGCTGGGTGCCTTTTATAAATGGTATATTCTCGACGATCAAGATTGATGGAAACAGATATCTTGATGGAGGACTAACAGGCAGGATCCCTATAGACTGTGCAGATCTTGAGTCATTTGATGAGGTATGGATAGCGGCTGCATCTCCTAATGGGATAAAAGAGCTTGAGGAGATTGATCTTAGCGTCTATGAAAGACCTGAATTTATAATAATAACACCAAGTTCTCCTGTCCCTGTAGGCAGGGGAGATCTTGATATAGATAAATTTTATGCCACCGCTGAGATGGGCTTTTATGATACTAAAAAGGCGATTAAAGGATAGTCGATAGTTGAAAAATAGTTGAGAGTTATGAGTTTAAGAGTTGGGAGTTTTCATACCAAGTTGCAATCAAGTCATTGTGAGGAGCTTTAGCGCTCCGCCTTGGGCGGACAATCTCAGCCTTTAGATTGCTTCGCTGCGCTCGTCCGCCATGGCGGAACAAGTTCGATAAGTATCTGATTAGAATTTGGTATAAACACTCTCCTACTGCGCCTCTTTATTTGATTAACAACGGACTACTGACATCTTCAATCTTTCTATAATGCCTTTTAGTCTAATTTATAGATGAATTTTGTATTACAAAATCTAGGGCAGTGTAAATTGCATCAAAGACATCGCCTCCTGGCTCTAAATCCAGGCTGCCAAGAAGGTTTATCATGTCTTCCATTACGGCCTGCATGGATACGCCATTATCCTCTATTACAGCGCTCAATTTGATGAGATCAAGGGCAGTAGATATAACAGATGAAGATTCTCCACCAATGCTTACCTCCTTAAACATGGCCTGCAGAAATTCTGTCGATATATTTTCATCACCTAGAATATCAGTTATCAGAGTATTAACATCCTGTAGCAATTGCCATAATAGTAAATTACCTGATTCCTCTACTGTCGTTTCTGTAAGCGCGACTAAGAGGTTTTGTATGGGTTTAAGATCATAGTAGGCGGTAAGATTGTTGAGGGCCTGAGCCAGGGTGGCATCCTCTTTTATCTCACCATCCAGATTGTATGTCTCGTCGTATACATCTAGTGTCTTAAAAATTATTGCCAGAAGACTATCTACAAATGGATTGTAATAAGTACTTGGATTGCTGTCTTCTATAAGTAGATAGCTCAATAGTTTAGTAAAAGGTTTATCATCAATATCTGATGGTAGGCTATCCAGGTCTTTTAGGTCATTCAAGACAGTCTCGATGCTACCAAGGATATCAAAGCTGTCTTTACCGGTAATATTCTTGATGCATTGAGTTATACTGTCTTTATCCTCTTTTAGATTATCCCAGGTAGTGCCAGAGGCCCAGATATTGTTGATGTTATTGAAGAAATTGTTGTCTGTTGTACTTCCAGTAATATATCCCATTAATGGATCCAGATCAGCATTTTTGAGCAATATGTTACCGAGGTGAGCGGTCATGGTTACAAGGATATCGTGATTGGCATAACCTTCCTTCTCACTATCCCCAGCAAGAAATTGAGAAATTTTGTCCAACCAGCCTGTATTTTCAGCAAATAGCTTATCAGTCAGTTTTGCCTGCTGCGTAGGATCTGAAAGGTCAACATCGTCTACATTTTCTACCTCTAACATGTTAGCTAAAAGATCCAAGGATTCATATATGAGTGCATCCAATAATTTGGTGCCTGTATAGCCATCTGGTGAATAGCCTTCAGGATCATCTGCACTATCTAGTTTGCCTATAACCTTTACTAAGAGATCCAAGAGGGGATCTAGTATGCCATTATCGTCATCTGCATGAGGCCTTAGGGCATACGTAAGCAGGCCGTAACCGTCAGGGCCTTCAATGCTCTTTAAGACATTGCCAAAGGTAACACCAGGAAGGCTATCGCCAGCGCCATCATTTTCAAATACATCCAGGAAATGCCCATCAAGGGTATTTGGACTATCGATATGTATCTCATTAAGGCTTGCAAGCAAATCAACTAAATAATCAGGGTGGCCTATATCCCAAAAATATTCCATTAAAGGTAAGGCCAAGGCAAGCAATTTATGCTCTGTCCCTGCACTGTAGCCCGGGTAACTTGCATAACCAGTTGTTGAATTATAGGAAAATGGTCCGCCCCCACCTAAATTTACAAATGAATTGAACGGGGTTCTGATGTTGTCATACAAAGCAGGCCCGCCCAATAGACTAACGTTAACAAATCCCGTTAGACCATAGATCGAGCCTGTAAGCAGCTCGCCTAGTCCTCCTAACAAATCGTAGTCCTTGCTATAGAGGATATAGTCAAAGGTCTCATATATACTTCCTTGTGATGGAGTCTCTACCACATCTCCTACAGTCCATAGTGCTATATTATAGGTATTTACACCATTAATCTTATGCTTTGGGCCCACCAATGAAAGCACAGGTGTGTTACCAAGTAGTTGTACTAACGCATTCTTTGAATCACTACAGCGCATCTCTATATTGGTTTGTTCCATTACGAATAACAATGTCCTTAATTCGCTTGTATTGACATCAGAACCATCCCTGGGCTGCCCATACATATTATATTGTATCATGTCCCTGTAGAGTGCTTGACCCATACCAGAAGGATAAGGGCCGTTTGCTGCTATAGCCTCGAGCATACCTGCTAGAGTAGCTGTGTTTACAATAGGAGCAATACCTGTAAGTGCATTCTCTATGAATGATTGGAAAGCACCCCGATCCACTACTAAAGGATCTAATAGGTCCCGAGTATGGTAGAGTATCCTTTCAGTGTCTGTGGTAGGATCGTTATCCCATGCATTGTGGTAATCAGGTTCTTTGAGAGAAGTCAGTAGTAATCCTGCTGAATACAATAGATCCCTCAGATCCTGTCTTGCATCACCGTCTGTTGCAAATAGATCCAGCAGTTCAGTAAGGCTAGACTTGATAACACTTGTGTCTATAGATGATTCCGCTTCATTATTCAACCAATGAATAGCATCATACATCAGGCCGATTAGACTCTCTATATCTGTCTGCTCTATGAAGGAAGATTTTCCTTCCATGATCTTTATTAGGGCAGTTATTGATTGATCAAGGCGAGCCTCAGTGTCTCCACCTGTACTAAGGTCAAGGGAGCATATATCCTCTAAGACCTGCTTGAGATCACTTATCTTTATTTCACTATCAGTGGCATTCCTTATCTTATCAATAATACCACTATCCCCATCATAATCAAATAGACCCTCATATACATGTTCATATCTGCCCCCTGGATCAAAAACAGTATTTAAGACCCCCATCAAGGTATTAAAATCATCCTCATGATCTATAATATCCTGTACAGATATACCTGAAACAGCATTTTCCAGCGTATCAGTATCTGCTTCCATGATATACCTAAACAATTCATAGATCTCGCCCGTCAAGCAATCCGAGCCAAGCCTTTCGATTATTTTATCCAGGATAGGCCCTATCTTACAACTAGAATAGTCAGGATCACTACCGGTCATAATATCCAGGATAGAGGAGATATTATCAGGACATGTGTATCAAATCCTTCAGGGCTTTCCATTTCTTCTTCCATTAATCCTTTTAAGTTTCCTATTATATTTAGAAGCGAGTGATAATCATCTCCTGTGGTACAGCCCATATCATTATACGCATTAAGTATATCCATGTTTTTACTCAGGAAATCTATGAGATCTTGTATTGTCATTTCCCCTAAAAATTCATTAAGTGCAGGATATTTCTCATGAGAAAACAGCGCTGCTTGATTCATGCCATCAAATGATAAATTAGAGCGTCTTACATCATTCCTTTTATCGCACCCTCCAAAAGCAAGGCCTAGGATTATTATGGCCCCTATCATAGGAAAAACCCATGTTTTCATATAATAACCTATCGGCATGCTCTGGTTTTTCATAAATTTTGATGGGTCGGCTCGAAAATCTTATTAATCAGACATTGAGGACTCCACTTTTCCAAAGAGAGGAAAGCGCTTCCTAACCCAGGTTACTAAAATCAGCGCTAATAGCACCACAATGCAGTAATTCAGGGCACCCTATTCCTTTTAACTGGGCTAAGCTCTAACTTCTGCCTTAAATAGGATATAAGGTCTTCCATCTCCCAATAGAGATGGTCTAGGTTGATACCTTTATCCAAAAGCCATCTTTGGATCTGGAGTACAAGGGGAGGTGTAATGTTATTATTTTTCATATCTTGAAGGAAATTCATTGTATCTTTTTTTTGTATATCTAAAACCTTGCGTCCTTTAGATAGCCCAATGAGTCTGTCTATAATACAAAGAAAATCATCGAGGTTATGTGTAGCTACTATTATGGTGGTATCTTTGAGAGATGATATAATCTTTATCAACTCTTGCCTTCCTGAGGCATCCAGTCCTGCTGTAGGTTCATCCAGTATGATAAATTCTGGGGAAAGTATAATTGCTGATGCTAGTGCTAGCTTTCTCTTTTCTCCTGAACTTAGATTAAAGGGGGAGACCCTTTTTATCATTTCTATATCCATATTAAAACTGGCAAGGAGGTCTTTTGCCATAGATTCAACCGTATCCTCGTCTAAGTCAAAAAAGTTCTTTATCCCAAAGGTGATCTCCTCATATGCACTCTCCTGAAAGAACTGGTGCTCTGGGAATTGAAACAAAAGACCTATACGCCTCCTTATAGTGGCCAATTGTTTTTTTTTGGAAAGAGTTCCTACGCTTATACCATCAAATAAGATATCACCTTTTGTAGGCAAGACAAGCGTATCAAGCAGTTGGATGAGGGTGGTCTTGCCAGAGCCTGCAGGCCCTACTATAGCAATCTTTTCACCCTGAGATAGCTTTAAGTTTATGTCTTTTAAGGCCCAGTCATTGACTGAAAGGTCGTATCTAAACCAGAGATCAATCAGTTCTATTTTCATTAGTGTTTCAGCCTTTGCTTTGTCTGTGATACATCAGGTATATTAAGGCAATCATCTTTTACGACTTCTGATAATTATCCATTTATGTACCCTAAAAGCATGCTATCTTTCATGGCTTTTATATCCACTTCTACAATATCTCCTGTATTCATGTTCCCAGGTAAGCATACCTTAAGATAATTGGAAGTCATGCCTACTGAGGTCTTTATGTTAGTATTAAGGACAAGTATGTCCTCTTTACAACCAATTTGAGATAGAGCAAATCTCATCCTTTTCTCACATGAGATAGCCCTTAGTTTGGATACCCTTTGTCTCTTTATGGCTGTATCTATATCTGGCTTAAACCTGGCTGCTTTAGTACCAGGCCTTTTTGAATAAGGGAATATATGCATATAGGCAATATCAAGGCCTTCTACAAACTCTACTGTTTCTTCAAAGGTATCCTCGTCTTCTCCTGGGAACCCCACCATGATATCTGTGCCAATTGCTATATCTTTAGACATAGATCTTATGGATTTTATAAGATCGTTATAATAGGCCTTGTTATAAGGCCTGCCCATAGCCCTTAGGATTCTATCGCTACCGCTCTGCAAAGGGAGATGTATATGTCTGCATACTCGGGGCTCATAGGCCATAATTGCCAAGAGAGAATTATCTATTGTCCATGGTTCAATAGAGCTGATCCTGACCCTGGGGATGCGGGTATACATGAGGATCTTTTTTATAAGGTCTGCAATGCCTCTATTATACAGTCCTATATTGATGCCTGTAAGTACTACCTCATTATACCCTGCTTTATGGAGTGTATCTATCTCTTCAGTAATTTCTTCTTGAGGCCTGCTAATGGGGGTACCCCTTGCATAAGGTACTATACAATATGTACAAAACATATTGCACCCCTGCTGTACCTTTACAAAGGCCCTTGAATGCCCATGAAAGCTTCTGATCTTTGTTTGTATATCTATATTCAGGCCCTTATCTAATTGGGGTAGCGCTATTACCTCCACCCTATCTGATACAGCCCTTAAGGCATAAGGGTTTGTTACAGCCTGACAGCCTGTGGCAATAATCCTTGCATCAGGGCCTTGCCTTAGGGCCTTTCTTATGAGTTTTCTGTTTTCTGCATCTGCTCGATGAGTGACTGTACATGTGTTTATTATATAGAGCTGGGCATTTGCCTTATTAAAGGGCTGTTCTGCGTGGCCTGAAGCAGTGAGCGCTTCCCTTATAAGTTCAGAATCATACTGGTTCACCTTACATCCAAGCGTTGCTATGGCAAATTTCATAATAAAAAGGCTACTATGCATATGTGTAAGTGTCAATAATTACTCAGGAGACATCCGCCATGGCGGACAGAATATTTGTTGGAAACTATCGCTAAGCTTGTACATGTTAAAACAAATTGATGCGTTTTTTGCCGGACTATCAAACCCTGAAATGTCCGTGCCTGCTCCTTCTCCATTCTGTCTCCTGAGTAGTTACGATTTAAGAATCTTTGTCTTTATCAAGGGATTCTATATGTTTTTTTAGTTCCTGTAATAATTCAGATGGGATATTTACCAATCTTATCCCTGTCTCAATACTACCATCTGTAGTGGAAGTAGACCAAAGGGCCTTTCCCCTTGCATCTTTACCTGAGATTGAGATCTTTATTTCCTGATTTGCAGGTATCTTTTCTGCTGTCTTAAGCAGGATTTCATCATCTGATATGTTTAGTGCCTTGCCTTGTTTTTGGCCTGACCCAGTATCGTAGACCACAGGGGCCTCAATCCTGTGATATTTAAGACGAGCCTGCCTCTGCAGTGCCTCTTTTTTGTTCATACTCCTTAGTTGAGAGTCCATATTGTAGGAGGCATTAAAGTAACGCACCTTCTGCTCTTGCCTAGCCACTCGATTAAGCTCTTTGAGGAGGTTTTTTCTATGACGTTGGATTTTATCAATAAATTGTCTAAATGCAAGCTCTTGCTCTTGATTCCCTTTATTGGCAAGAGTAATATTGATTATAGCAGGAAGTCTTTTTCTTATTAGCGCCTCAAATTCTACCAGTGTCTTTTCAAATTCTTCTCTTGTCATGATTTAAGAATAGTGCAAAAAATAAGGAAACGCAACTAGTTGGTCTCACTATAGCTATAATAAAAGGGATACGCTTAATGAGTAAGATGGAAAAGATGCTATGATAAAATTTTTTTAGGGCTCACATGGGAAATATTAGGAAATATCTAGATTTCTTATCAGAAGGACCTGGATTTTAAAGGAAGAGTTAGATTTAGTAAACTATGAGTTATCTACAAAATGTAGAAAACCTTATAATACGAGACTATAACGATGCAAATTAGTATTTTTAGGGATGTCCTGAAAATCTAATACTGTCAAGGCTCTAGACATTTTCTTTTGATATTAAAAGAAACTTTCATTTGGCATTATATGGCTAAAATCGGCTGAGTTGGAGATTGACCTTTTACTGAGAGGATAACTACTATGGCAACAGCTAGATGGGTGGGTAAACTTTTATGAAAGGGGGATGCGTGGCGTATGAAGAAGGAGCTTAAACATATAAAAGACGTAATGCACACAGAAGCAAAAGGTCTCTCGGAGAAGGGACTGATAGACCAAATGGAGATTTATGAACAGGATAGATGTATTATGGTATATTGTCCAAGCCATTTTGCACTCAATTATATACAAAGGCATTATAAAGATTTTATTATAAAGAACATACAGGAATCCCTTGGTAAAGTTGTAGATGTAGAATTTTCTGTGCGCTCTAAAAACAGCTCGGACAAGCAGGCATCTCCTGTGAGCAAGCCTGTACAAATGGTACTTCCCTCCACTACTCAGCCATTATCAATAAGAGGGCTCAACCCAAAGTTTACATTTGACGAATTTGTAGTAGGTAAATGTAATGCCTTTGCATATGAGGCAGCAATGGCAGTCTCTGATGAGGGTTTAAGCAAGTACAATCCATTATATTTTTATTCAGATACAGGCCTTGGAAAGAGTCATATTGCCCATGCTATTGGGAATAAGGTGACAAAGACCAAGACAGATATTATGGTGAAATATACCACAGCTCGAGATTTTTCTCTGGAATATGTTTATGCCGTTAGGAATAATCATCTTGATCGATTCAAAAGCATGTATAGCAATAAATGTGACGTCTTTTTTGTTGATGACGTACATCTATTCAAGAACAAGGAAAAGACTCAAATGGAGCTAAATTATGTACTGGATGCGCTTATTAGTAATGGTAAACAGGTGATCTTTGCTGGATTCAGGCCTCCAGCATCAATCCCCTATATGGATAAGGGTTTGAAATCAAGGTTCTCTTCTGGTTTGGTAATAGATATAAAGAGGCCTGATAGGAAAACCAGAGCCAATATAGTAAGACGTAAGGCATCAAATGTGGGCATATCTCTTCCAGATGATGTAGTAGATTTTATTAGTGAAAATATAAGGAATAATATTAGAGAGTTAGAAAGTGCGGTGCTGACAATATCTGCTATGAGCTCTTTGATGAAGAGAAAAGTCACATTGGATATGGCAAAAGAACTTTTAGAAGGAACATTAAAAAAACAGGACAAAATAACAATCCCATTTATCCAGGAGTTTGTGGCAAAAAACTTTGGGATCACAAAGGAGGAGTTAATTTCTCCATCAAGAAAGAAAAGGATTATATATCCAAGGCAGATTGCAATATTTTTGTGTAGACGCTATACCAAAGAGCCCCTCCAGATTATTGGTGAGGCCTTTTTTAGAAAGCACTCCTCGATTATACATTCTCTAGAGGTAGTGGATGCAATGTATTCCGAGAGCCTGAAGACAAAAAGGGAAATCGATTTCCTTATAGAAAGATTGGAGAATGCTACAGTCTAAAGCCTTGGATTTATCTTTGACAGCTAATGCTGACTTCCAAGTAACTAAGCTGTAACAAGCAGGAGAAATTCTTTTTTTATGTCTGTCATTTCGAGGAGTGCAACGACGAGAAATCTAAGATTTCTCACATTCGTTCGAAATGACACATTATGCAAGTTACTTTCCATTATGATGCCGGCGCGTCGGCATAGCGGAGCTTTTTACAAGACCATCATCTTTTAGTCTTAAAAATAGATTAATGTCCGTCGATAGTTGTTCCCCCATATAGGCGGAATAGTAGATTACTGGCATCACCTATTTTTAAGTTGGGAGTCTTCTTTAAGGAGATCTTTTCTGCTTGTCTCTCTGAAGTTATCTACCCCTATAAAGAACTCTCTCATCATAATAACCCAATAATACATACCCTTATGGGTTACTCTAACCATGTCTTTATCTATATGAATGCCTCCTATCAAAAGAAAGAATAAGCACTCCAATCCGCCGAGGCGGATGGAACATACATCACGCCCGAATCTTTTCTTAAAATCACCTCTTTTCATCTCTAGGCCAAAAAGATTCATGAGGAAGGTATATCTGGCCATCTCCTTTACAGAGAATGTCTTCTTTGATTTCAATGGGAGTCTGCCTGATGCTAGCTGCTCTACATACTCTTTTATGGAGAATGTGTTGGAGTATATGGTATTACCAATAAGGCCAAAGGACCCGCTACCTGCTCCAACATACTGATCATGGCTTACTATATACTCATCTATCATACCTGAATTCTCTTTCGAAAAACACCATGCAGAACTTGGTGTATAATTGTTAGACAACCTGTCCTGAATGATGCGGTAGAAGGTGGATTCTTTTTTATAGCTTATTTTTCCCATGAGTTTACTCATCCTCTTCTTGGTAGCATCAGGCACCATTAATGGATAGAATGTGACCTGGCCTGGCCTAATCTCTTCTATTACATCAAGGTCCGTCTCCAGCATAGAGCGCGTCTGAATGGGAAAATTATATATCATATCCAGGTTTAGAGTATCTGCATCACCCATGACATCAAGAAGACGAGACTTTATTTCTGATCCAGACCCATACCTATCATATCTCCCTATTAGCCTTAGGATGGTATCATCAAAGCTTTGTATACCCACAGATATCCTACTGACCCCCATATCGACTAACAGGGCTATATCTTTTTTGGTTATATGATCTGGGTTTGTCTCTACAGATATGTCTCCTGGTGAGAATAATTTATGTATAAGGCAGATGGTGTCTATAAGTTCATCCATCATGATTGTAGGTGTTCCTCCGCCAATATACACCTCTCCAATTTTATATCCCATATCCTTGTAGATTTTCAGTTCTTTTCTCAATGCCTTGAAGTATATCCTTGTGGTGTCTTCATGAAATTCAAACCTGTGAAAGGAACAATAAGGACACAATCCTTTACAAAACGGTATGTGTACGTAGAGTCCTGTATTATCCAGTGGTGGATTTGGTGGTAGCAGGGTATTATCAAAGCCCTCAAATTTAAGGTAGGCCTTTGCCTTATATCTTAAAAACCATCCAATAAAATTTTCTACAAACATCTTACCTCCCAGGATTTGTGCTACCAATAAAGAGTATCTACTTAAAGAGATAAAAAATGAGACTTATGATAATACTTATTAATATACAAGTGGTTAGGGGGAAATAAACCCTAAAACCAGGCCTTATTATCCTGATATCTCCTGGTAGTTTTCCTAACCAGTTCAGGTTCTCACCCAAGATAAACACTAATCCCGCTATAATAACAAAGATACCTACTATTATCAGTAAAAAGCCTATCTCTTTCATGGGCTTTGTTTTTATATCTTAAATAGATGAGTTTTGTCCAGTCCGCCTATATTTGGCAAGACAATCATAGTACTGGAAAACTCAGGTGGGCCTGTGTTAAATAATTAAAAAATCTTATTTAAGGAGGCTAGTAGTGATTGCACGTCATATCCTGGATGTAAAAGAAAGCACAGATTTGGAGGATGCCCAAGGTGTAAGTAAACGAGTCCTGATAGGAAAAAATGAAGGGGCACCAACATTTTACATGAGGCACTTTCATATAAGTCCTCATGGGTTTAGCCCTCTACACTCTCATCCGTGGGAGCATGAGGTATACATCATATCTGGCAAAGGCAGTATCCTTGTGGGTGATGAAGAGGCAGAACTCAAAGAAGGTGTGGCAGTATTTATCCCACCTAATACCCCACATCAGATTAAGGCGGGGGAGGATGATATCGAACTCCTCTGTTGTATACCAGCTATAGAAGAAGCTTAAAGTAAATATATGATTCCTGTAAGGGATACTATTGCATCGAAGGGTATTGCCTTTATTACCTTAAGTTTAATTATGCTAAATGCAGTTGTGTTTATAGAAGAGGTCAGGATAGGCCCTGAGATCATACAGCTATACAGTGCAAGCCCTCTTGATATCTTGATGTGGCTTACAAAAGGTAAAGGCAACCTTATAGGGATCCATAAAGCGATTTTTATATCTGGGTTTATGCATGGAGGCTATATTCACTTTTTTGGAAATATGCTCTTTTTGTATGTATTTGGCCCGGGTGTGGAAAAGGCCTTTGGTAGGTTAAGGTATGCTCTATTTTACTGCATTGCTATCTTTGTTGCCTTTTATACACATGCTATCATATACCCTCATTCTGACATCCCTATAATTGGTGCATCTGGTGCCATTGCTGCTGTAATGGGTTCATACCTTATCTTTTATCCAAGGGCTAGGGTTGTGACCATTATCCCTATATTCTTTTTTATAGAGATAGTAAAGATCCCATCTGTTATATTCATGATAGGATGGTTTATCCTTCAGGGTGCAAATGGCCTTCTTAGTATTGGGACTCAGACTCCTATTGCATGGTGGGCACATATAGGCGGCTTTATCATGGGTGTCCTTGTTGGGCTGAGGTATAGACTGTTTAAGGGTAAAAACCATAGTCGCATATATCAGGTTTAATATTTATATGAAAATAGGGGTCAGGGAT